>CAMAYA010000156.1 GCA_945862275.1 Legionella genomosp. 1
TGACTAAAATCCAACTTCTACGTTTGCCAATAGAAAACAAGGGAAACCGGTCTAAAAGAGGCCCCCATGCAACCCGAAAAAGATAAGGTAGTCCGACCAAACTTAACATACCTGTGGTCATCACTGACATGCCGGCTTCAGCAAACCAAGCTTGCAAGGTGCTGCTAATAAGAGCTAAGGGAAGTCCTGACGAAAAGCCTAGGATTAAAACAATGAGCAATCTTTTGTTCATGATTGAATGAGCATTGAGAATGCCCTCTGAGGCGGGGTTAAATAGGTAGGTTGGGTCTCGGCCCAACCTACAAACAAATTATTTCTTAATAGAGATCAAATGAACATTAAAAATCAATGCTTCATTCGGACCAATCGGTCCACCTACATTGCGTGCACCATAAGCTAAATTAGCCGGGACATAAATTTCCCAGGCTGATCCAGCTGGCATCAATTGCAGTGCTTCTGTCCAACCAGGAATCACTTGTGACACCTTGAAAACAGCTGGTTTACCCGCTTTATCTGTGCTATCAAATACAGTGCCGTCAATCAAACGACCGGTATACTCTACCGTTACTTCGTCTTCTTTTGCAGCTTTAGCACCTGTTCCTGCTGTGATGATTTTATACTGCAATCCACTGGGCAATGTAACCACGCCTGCTTTCAGTTTGTTTTGGTTCAAAAAGGCTTCGCCTTTTTCTTTATTAACATTGGATTTTGCTTCAAATTGCGCGGCGCGTTTCGACATTAAATCTTTTTGAAATTTGCTGAGCGTGTCTTTCATTTGTTGTTCCGTCATCAACAATGTGCCACCGCTCATGCCATCTTGAATGCCTTTCGCCATGACGGTAGGATTGATTTCAATGCCTTGTCGTTTCAGGTTTTTGCCTAAATCAATACCGACGCTGTAAGACAGTTTATCCATATCTGTGCTGAGTGCTGGCGCATCAGCCGCAACAATTCCTGTCGACATGGTTAAACCCATGCAGACCGCCGCAACTAATTTTATTTTCATACTTAAATCCCCTTTTAATCTTTCCATCGAAAATATAACAACCTAAAATCACGTCATCATTCTGCCTAAAATCATTTTGAATTGCTAGCGCCCCTTGAAAATTCTTTGACTGTCCAGGAGAATGAGTAACATCCTTATCACAGCGTGAATAATAAATGAAACGAATCGTCTTTATGATTTCAGATGGAACAGGCATTACAGTCGAGTCGTTAGGCAATAGTTTAATGACCCAATTCGAGGGCATTGAATTTGAAAAACAAACCATCCCATACATCGATTCCATGGAAAAGGCAGAAGATGTCATCAAACAAATTAATCTGTCTCATACAAACACAGGTGTGAAGCCGCTGGTATTCATGACATTAGTCAGCCCTGAAATCAGTGAGTACATCACCCAATCCAATGCGTGTGTATTTGATTTATTCAATACCTTTTTAGCACCGCTCGAAAAGGAGCTAGGCGTAAAATCATCGGATACGGTAGGCCGCGCCCACGGCGTAGCCAACACCAAAGCATATGATCACCGGATTGAAGCCATCAATTATGCGCTCATGTATGATGATGGGGTTAAATTACGAGGCTATGACAAGGCCGAAATCATACTGGTAGGCGTGTCTCGATGTGGAAAAACACCCAGCTGCCTATACATGGCCCTGCAATTTGGCATCCTTGCTGCCAATTACCCTTTTACGGATGATGATTTAACTCATTTTCGCCTACCAGAGGCACTCATCCCTTATAAAAGTAAATTATTTGGATTAACCATTGACCCGAAGCGTTTACAACACATTAGAACAGGACGCCGCCCTAACACAGTGTATTCGTCAGGTGACCAATGTTGTATAGAAGTGAATGAAGTGGAGGCGATGTATAGGAAAGAAAATATTCCGTTCATCAACTCCACCCAGTACTCCATTGAGGAAATTGCGACAAAGATCATGTCGATTGCGAAACTGCAGCGTAAGATTTGATTTTAACCACACCACATATCCATAAACTCAACCACTGACATGGCCGATAATTTATCGACATCATCCATTGCAGAAATAATGGCATGAACGCGCTCGCTTGCAAAACGAGTGCTGATATTCGATTTGAATTTATCCAACAAAACCGGCAACCCCTCTTCACGCCGGCGGCGATGCCCAATCGGGTACTCAATGGTCACCTGCTCACTCTCACTGCCATCACGAAAGACCAGCTTGATGCTGTTTGTAATAGACCGTTTTTCAGGATCCAGATAATCTTGCGAATATTGCTCGTTTTCAGACACAACCATTTTCTCACGCAAAAAATCAATGCGAGGGTCATCGGCTGTTTCATTCTCATAATGCTTCGCATCTAAATCACCAAACAACAACCCAACAGCCACCATATATTGCAAGCAATGATCCCTATCCGCAGGATTGTGCAACGCCCCATGCTTGCTAATAATGCGAATGGCAGATTCATGCGTAATGAGCTCAATGCGTGTAATCTCATTCAAGCGAGCCAATGCTTTTGGATGAAGAATAACGGCGCATTCAACGGCTGTTTGCGCATGAAACTCAGCTGGAAAGGATAGTTTAAACAATATGTTTTCCATCACGTAACTGCCATAAGGCCGTTGGAAAACAAAGGGTTTGTCCCCAAAAAGAACGTTATAAAACCCCCATTTAGGCGCCGTTAACGCACTAGGGTACCCCATTTCACCTGTTTGCGTGATCAATGCAAGGCGCACAGCGCGCGCGGTTGCATCACCTGCAGCCCATGATTTTCGGGAACCCGTATTCGGTGCATGGCGATATGTACGTAAACTTTGCCCATCAACGAACACTTGCGACAACGTGCGCTGTACGCCCTTTTGATCAAGCCCAAGGAGCTTTGCAGCGCTTGCTGCACTGGCTAATTTAACCAACACCACGTGATCCAATCCCTGGCGATTAAAGCTATTTTCCAATGCAAAGCAACCCTGAATTTCATGGGCTTTAATCATCAAGGTCAGTACATCATGCATAGCAAGAGAAGGCTCACCACTGGCTATATTTTGACGGCTGATATAATCCGCCAAAGCTAAAATAGCGCCTAAGTTATCTGATGGATGTCCCCATTCGGCTGCCAACCAAGTGTCATTGAAATCTAACCAACGGATCATGGTGCCTATATTAAACGCCGCTTGTACCGGATCGAGTTCAAATGCAGTTCCTGGCACACGGGCGCCATTGGGCAATGTTGCGCCAGGGACCACGGGCCCAAGTAATTTGGTGCACTCAGGGAAGTTCAAAGCCAACATCCCACAACCCAAGGTGTCCATCAAACATAACCGTGCCGTTTCATATGCCTCTGGGCTTGTAATAGAAGTCGAACACACATATTCAGCAATGTCACTGATAACAGCGTCATAATCAGGCTTGGCATTTTCGTCGAAAGAAGTGCTCATCTCTAGATCCTCGCGTTCAGCGCCACATAAGATCTGGCATCAGGCCCTGTGTACAATGACGTAGGTCGAATCAGCCGATTATCAGCACGTTGTTCACACACGTGAGCTGACCAACCGGTGATACGTGACATCACAAAAATCGGTGTAAACAACGGCGTTGGAATGCCGCAGTAATGGTAGGCTGACGCACTGTAAAAATCGAGATTAGGAAATAATTTTTTTTCACGCCGCATCACGGCTTCAATGCGCTCTGATACCTTATAAAGCAATGTATCCTCTGCAGCCTCGGCCAATTTTTTAGACCATGCTTTGATGATGTCTGAACGCGGATCAGATGTTGTATACACTCGATGCCCAAATCCCATGATTTTAGCCTTATTGGCCAACATCACCATCAATTGCTGCTCCGCCTCTTGGGGCGTTTTAAATCGTTCAATGAGTTCCATTGCCG
>CAMAYA010000157.1 GCA_945862275.1 Legionella genomosp. 1
TTATCTATCTATCCCGTTTGTACCAAACACGGGCGAGCTCACTATTTTTTGTGCCTCCATGCTGGGCGCGGGCCTCGGATTCCTTTGGTATAATAGCTACCCCGCCCAAATTTTTATGGGAGACGTGGGTTCATTGGCCTTAGGCGCGGCATTGGGCATGGTGGCTATTGTGGTTCGCCAGGAATTAGTGCTATTAATCATGGGTGGTTTGTTTGTGATTGAAACCCTTTCTGTTATTTTGCAAGTGGGTTATTTCAAGTGCTCTGGTGGGAAACGGTTATTCCGAATGGCGCCGTTGCATCATCATTTTGAATTAAAAGGATGGTCTGAGCCAAAAGTCATTGTCCGCTTTTGGATTATAACGGTGGTTTTTGTGTTGTGTGGTTTGGCGACATTAAAGCTTCGATAAACAGGCTCCAAAAATAACGTCCTATGTTGGGAGGGATCATGGTGGATTCATCGCTTTATCTGGTCGTGGGCCTGGGCAAAACGGGGCACTCTATTGCGCGCTATTTGCAGCGGCGTAACTGGCCGTTCGTGGTCTTTGATACGCGTAAACAGCCCTCTGGCTTGGCTGCATTTCATGTGGAGTTTCCTGATGTGGATGTTCTTACGGGCGATTTCCCCATCGTCATGTATGATCAGTTAACCGGAATTATCAGCAGTCCTGGCGTGCCCTTGGACGCGCCAGTGATGCAGGAAGCGCACGCTCGAGGCATTCCTGTCTTTGGAGATATAGAATGCCTGGCGCGTGAAATCCAGGCGCCTGTTATCGCTATCACGGGAACGAATGGGAAATCAACCGTGACAACATTGGTCGGCGAAATGGCCGCATCGGCTGGATTGTCGGTGGCCGTGGCCGGAAACATTGGCACGCCCGTGTTGGATATGCTGGATGATAACGCACATTATGATTTATGGGTTTTGGAGTTGTCTAGTTTTCAGTTGGACTTGACGGATTCACTCGCCCCGATGGCCGCGACCATCTTGAATGTGACACCGGATCACTTGGACCGGCACCATGATTTTGAGTTATACCAGCAGGCGAAGCAACGCGTCTACCATCACGCTTCTTGTTTATTGTACAATCGTCAAGACCCGCTCACGGAACCGGTTATGAAGGATGTTGCACCGGACACGCGTGTCAGTAGTTACGGGCTCAATCTGCCGGTTGATAAGACGTCGTGGGGGTTAGTCACCGATGCAGGTGTCACGTTTTTGGCGCATGGTGATTCACGGCTCTTGCCGGTGGATGCGTTGCGAATAAAAGGCCAGCATAATTGGTCAAATGCGCTGGCTGCCTGCGCGTTGGCACATGTTGCTGGGATAAAATATGATTGCATGGTGGATGTATTGCAAAATTTCCCAGGACTGCCCCATCGCAGCCAATGGGTGCGGACAATCGATGGCGTGGATTGGATCAATGATTCAAAGGGCACCAACATCGGCGCGACCATTTCAGCGATTTCGGGAATAGGAGAAGGCATGCAAGGGAAAATAATATTGATTGCTGGCGGTCAAGGGAAGGGGGCTGATTTTAGCACATTGCGAACTCCCGTGGCGGAGTATGTTCGCTCCACGGTCCTGATGGGTGAAGATGCACAACAGATGGCGCAGGCACTAACCGATATCGTTCCCGTGCTGCGTGTGTCGTCGCTGGACGATGCCGTGAGCGTTGCGCGTTTGGAAGCGAAGCCAGGCGACGTGGTTTTGTTGTCGCCTGCGTGCGCTAGTTTTGACATGTTCCGCGATTTTAATCATCGTGGTGAGGCTTTTGCGGCTCTGGTAAACCGCTTATGAGTGCCGCTTACAACCCACGGCGCCCAGTGCTGCAAACATCGCATGCGCTCCATGATAAATGGCTGATAGTGGCGGTGACAGGCTTGATTATCATTGGATTGATGATGGTTGCATCCAGTTCGGTGATGGTCTCGACTAAATTTTATCATCAACCTTTTCATTTTTTGATTCGCCAGGCCTGTTATCTTTTTTTAGGTTTTATAGCGGCCATTGTCATTATGCGTGTAGACAGCAGTGTGTGGGAAAAATACAGCGTCCCCCTGTTGCTGATATGCTTAGGCTTATTGATTGTCTTGCTCATTCCGGGGATAGGGCGGGTTGTGAATGGGAGCCGGCGATGGGTTGCTATTGGGCCTGTCAGCATTCAAGTCTCGGAACTAGCCAAAATGACAATGGTTTTATATGTCGCGGGCTATTTGGTTCGTCAGCATAAAAGTGTTGGTGAAAGTGTGTTAGGCTTCATAAAGCCCATGATTGTGTTGGTTTTGTTTGCAGTGTTGCTCTTATTAGAGCCCGATTTTGGCGCGACGGTTGTTATCACGGGTACCGTGATGGCCATGTTGTTTCTGACAGGCGTGAAATTGCGTTATTACCTCGGCCTTGTGGTGTTGGTGGGCTGTAGTTTAGCGTTTCTTGCTATCTCGTCACCTTACCGCATGGCTCGACTGACGGCGTTTCTAAATCCGTGGGCGGATCAATTTAACAGCGGTTACCAATTGACTCAGTCTTTGATTGCGTTTGGACGAGGCGGATTGTGGGGAGTAGGACTGGGAGAGGGCGTCCAAAAACTATTCTATTTGCCCGAGGCCCACACTGATTTCCTATTCGCAGTACTGGCAGAGGAACTGGGCGCGATAGGGGTTCTACTTGTTTTGGGATTATATAGTATACTGGTCTGGAGGGGGCTCATGATCGGGTGGAGTGCCTATGTACAGGGCCGATTATTTGCGGCATTTACAGCGTATGGCATGACATTTTGGTTAGGCTTACAGGCAGGTATTAATATGGGCGTGAATTCAGGGCTGTTGCCGACGAAAGGGTTAACATTGCCCTTGTTGAGTTATGGCGGCGCTAGTTTGGTCGTTAATTGCATGGTGATTGCATTGTTGTTGCGAATTGATCATGAAAATCGTTGGCAGTTGTTGGGATTGCGACCGCTGGCTTCTTAAAGGGGATGGGTGTGGACGGCTTGGAACATTTTCTATCGCCTAGGATGGGTCGGGTGGAACATATACATTTTGTGGGCATTGGCGGCACGGGTATGTGTGGGATTGCAGAGGTTTTGCACGATGAAGGATACCGCATCACAGGCTCTGACTTGAGTGAAAATCGAGCTGTGATGCATTTGAAATCATTGGGCATTGATGTGAAAATCGGCCACTGCATGGAAAACATGAACGGCGCTGACGTAGTGGTGTCCTCTGCGGCTATCAGTGTTGATAACCCTGAAATAGTGGCGGCACGGGCCGCGCGGATCCCTGTTTTACCACGTGCGGCGATGTTGGCTGAATTAATGCGTTTCCGATATGGGATTGCTATTGCTGGCACGCATGGAAAAACGACCACAACTAGCCTTGTCAGTAGCTTATTGGCGGAAGGCGGTCTTGATCCCAGTTTTGTCATCGGGGGAAAATTAACCAGCTGTGGGAGCAACGCGCAACTGGGAAAATCTGCTTATTTTGTGGTGGAGGCCGATGAGAGCGATGCGTCATTCTTGTTTTTAAAACCGATGATGGCGGTTGTGACCAATATTGACGCCGATCATATGGACACATATGACAATGATTTCTCTAAACTTCGGGACACGTTTGTTGAGTTTTTGCATCATTTGCCATTCTATGGATTGGCCGTGGTCTGCATTGAAGACGAAGAAATTCGACGTATTTTACCCGAAATTCAACGCCCTACATTGACCTATGGTTTCCGAGATGAGGCGGATTATCGCGCGGATGCGTGGACTCAAACGGGCTTGCTCAGTGCGTTTACCGTGCATCGCCCGGCGCCACATACGAGTCTAGCCATTCAACTGAAATGGCCAGGACGGCATAATGTATTAAATGCTCTGGCTTCCATTG
>CAMAYA010000158.1 GCA_945862275.1 Legionella genomosp. 1
ATTTAGGCTGTCCCAGTGACCGGGTGCAAGCGGGGCGTTTTGGTGCTTGTTTGATGGCGGAACCCCAACAGGTGGCAGATTGCATCGAGGCGATGAAACGTGCCGTGAATATTCCGGTTACTGCAAAAACGCGCATTGGGATTGATACACAGGATAGTTATGACTTTTTTTCAGCCTTTGCTCATCGGCTGGTGGATGCAGGATGCGATAAGCTCATTGTGCATGCCCGCAAAGCCTGGTTGCATGGCTTGAGCCCCAAACAAAACCGAACCATTCCACCGGTGAATTATAATTATGTGTACCGGATAAAGCAGGACTTGCCATCCATACCGGTGGTGATCAATGGGAATATCAATACCTTAGCTGAAATCAATGTGCATCTGAATCAAGTCGATGGCGTGATGTTGGGGCGGCTGGTTTGCCAGAACCCTTATGCGCTGGCGATTATTCATCATGCGCTGTATCCACAAACACCCTTGTTAACACGCAGTGCGGTGCTGCAGCGGTATGTGGCGTACATTGAATCGGTGCATCCATCGGGGGTGCCCATGAGTATATTATTGAAGCCCATTTTAAATTTGCCACATGGCTTGCCAGGTGCGCGTGACTGGAAGGCACGTTTGTTGAATATGGTGCGTTTAAATGCGCCTACCGGATTGCACGATGCGGTTTATCAATTGGCTGATATGGAGACCACTTCTGCGCCAATTGACACCGTATCCGTTGTCGACTAGCATTCAGCCACTCATGGAATATGTAGAATAATGATGAAAAAATTACCTGTAATTGTTGGAATGGGCGGCATCAATGCTGCGGGTCGTACCTCAGGCTTTCATAGTTACAAACGCATGGTTTGTGATGTCTTATCGGATGAAGAGTTGGCCAACACGTGGTCTGATTTAGCCAATCGCATGGGGATTCTGCACGAGGCAGGCATTTCAGAGGCCACCATTCACGCCATCAAACAGGGCACATTGGTGCGCCGCATTGATAATTTTGATCCAGACCATGTCCGTTGCCATCACAAAGCACGCCTTGATTCATCTGTGTTACCGGCATCGCTCATCATAAAAAAAGCCAAATTACCTGTACGCCTGGCTGTAACATGCCAAATTGAAGCGCTGGATAATAAAGAAGTCAGCGTGTCTGTAGAAGGACAGCTGGATATATTGGTACCCGACTCCATGCGTATACCGGTCTCTAGCGCCGGTAATATTCCTGCAGGATTTGATCCGGGTAAATTATACCACTCACCGCATCACCCGCGTGGATTAACATTGACTGTTTATGGTGCGTCGGATGCACTTAATTCTATTGGTATTGAGTGGGATGAGCTTTTAACTCATATTAAGCCCGATGAAGTGGCTGTCTATGGTGGCAGTGCACTCGCGCAAATTGATGATCATTCATTGGCGGGCATTGTTGGGCAACCTTTGATGGGGAATCGCATCAACTCAAAAATGATGGCCTTGTCATTGGCCGAAATGCCGGCAGATTTTATCAACAGCTACATTATTAATAGTGTCGGCACAACCGGCAATAATGTCGGCGCATGTGCGACATTTTTATATAATTTAAGGCTTGGTTTGCTGGATATTCAATCTGGCAAAGCCAAGATTGTCATTGTTGGCAATGCAGAAGCCCCGATTGTTCCCGAGGTTATTGAGGGATTCCGGGTGATGGGTGCGTTGGCCACGGATGAAGATCTGTGCGCGCTGGACCAGTCTGACACAGTAGACAACCGTCGGGCATGCCGACCGTTTTCAAGCAATGCAGGGTTTACCCTAGCGGAAGCGGCGCAATTTGTGGTCCTAATGGACGATGAGTTGGCATTGAAGGTGGGTGCTACCATATATGGCTCTGTGGCGGACGTGTTCATTAGTGCCGATGCCAATAAAAAATCTATTGCAAGTCCTGGCATTGGCAATTACATCACCGTTGCAAAAGCGGCCGCGTTGGCCAAAGCCATGCTGGGAGAGGCTGGACTACAAAAAACCTACGTACAAGCCCACGGAACAGGAACACCTCAAAATCGCACGACAGAAAGCCATATTTTAAATGAAGTGGCAAAAACGTTTCGCATTAAACAGTGGCCGGTTGCCGCGGTTAAATCATATGTCGGGCACTCTGTGGCTGCCGCGGGCGGCGATCAGCTGATCGCGGCCCTAGGGGTTTGGAAATATGGCTGGATACCTGGCATTAAAACCATTGATCACATTGCAGACGATGTATATCAATCGAATTTAAATATTCTAATGAGTCATTATTATGCCGGTGAAAAGGGTTGTGACATGCAAGGCGTGATTTTGAATTCAAAAGGATTTGGCGGGAATAATGCGTCAGCTCTCGTCTTGTCACCTCATCAAACACGCACGATGCTAACTAAAAAATACGGTGCAGCGGCCATGAAGGCTTATGATGAGAAGAATGCAAAAATTCAAGCACAGGTTGATGCGATTGATTTAAAAACATGCCAAGGGCAGGAACGTATTATTTATAAATTTGGGGAATCGGTGATGGATCAATCGTCTGTCTCAATGACACAAACGCAAATATCGTTGTCGGCATTTGCAGAACCGATTGATTTGCCTACGGTTAATCCATATGTAGGGTATTGAAATAGGTTGGGTTTTGGCCCAACCTGGTTTCTAAAAAGCGCTTATTTTTAGAAGGACTGGAGATGATGTCAACCGGCTCTGTGGGAGGCAATGACAGTGGGCGTTATGCGCTAAATTGATTCATATGTCAAATTAAACGATCGAATTTGGTTTTATTTCCTCATTTCATTCTGTTGATCACACCACAATTTACTCACCGGGCAAATTGTGGTTAATGGTTACTTCATTTCATGGCATTTTGGCTTGAATTCTAGTAGATTATACGGTTTTGAGCATAACGAGGACTACCTGAGCCATGTTGAGTACGTTAATGAAGAGGATGTTTGGCAGCCGTAACGATCGAACGTTGCATCGCTTAGAAAAAACAGTGTTGGCTATCAATGCACTTGAGCCGAAAATGCACGCCTTAACCGATGCAGAATTGGCTGCAAAAACGCCTGAGTTGAATGCGCGCTTTATGGCCGGTGAGTCGCTCGATGATTTGTTGCCAGAAGCCTTTGCTATCGTGCGCGAAGCGTCTTTACGTACACTTAAAATGCGGCATTTTGACATGCAATTGGTGGGTGGCATGGTGTTGCATGAAGGCAATATCGCTGAAATGCGGACCGGTGAGGGTAAAACGCTGGTGGCCACGTTGCCGGCATACTTGAATGCGATCAGTGGCCATGGTGTGCACGTGGTGACGGTGAATGATTATTTGGCACGCCGCGACAGCCAATGGATGGAGCCTGTATTTGGATTCTTAGGTCTTCGTGTGGGCGTGATTTATCCGGACATGCCACATGCTGAAAAACAAGCGGCCTATCAAGCCGACATTCTGTATGGCACCAATAACGAGTTTGGCTTCGATTATTTACGCGATAACATGGCATTTAGCTTGCAGGACAAAGTGCAACGCGAGTTAAATTTTGCAATCGTGGATGAAGTGGGTTCTATCTTAATTGATGAAGCACGCACTCCACTGATTATTTCAGGCGCCGCTGAAGACAGTTCGGCTTTGTATATTCAAGTGAATCGACTGATTCCTCAATTGGTCATGCAGAAAGAAGAGGGTGATGGCGGGGATTACACCATTGATGAAAAACAAAAACAGGCGCATTTAACGGAAGAAGGGCATCAACACATTGAAGAATTGCTCATCAATGAAAAATTACTCGATCCCGGTGAGAGCTTGTATCACGCCAGCAATATCATGCTGATGCACCACGTGAACGCGGCGTTGAAAGGCAACACCATGTTTCACC
>CAMAYA010000159.1 GCA_945862275.1 Legionella genomosp. 1
CGGATCGCCTGAATTAGCCATTCAAATGCTTCGTCAGCAAGACCGGTTATTTTTCAGCGAATTGCATTCAGGTGAATTTGAATATTTAAGCCAATTGCAAAAACGTGGGAAACGCGTTTTTTACAATGATGAGGATGGCTTAGAGACACTGAACTCACTGCTGCCACCGCCCGAGCGACGCGGCTTGATTTTTATGGACCCCTCTTATGAGATAAAAACAGACTATCGCCAAATTCCCATCGCTTTAAAAGCGGCCTATCAGCGCTTTTCCACGGGCGTATACTGCCTTTGGTATCCGTTGGTTGATAATAAACTGCATCAACAATTGTTACGCGGCTTGACCAACATCGGTGCGACGAACAGTTTACGGGTGGAATTTTATTTAACCGGCAATGAAAAACCAGGCATGACAGGTTGCGGAATGTGGATTATTAACCCGCCTTATGTGCTCGCTGAAGAGCTGAAGCTCGCATTGCAAGCGTTGCGTAAAGTGTTTAATCCAGGCGTGTCATCCTATCTGATGGACACCGTTCACACACCATCATGACCATTATCGCGCTGCCTGCTTTTCAAGACAATTACATCTGGGTCATCATGGCCGAGACCCATCAAACCTTCGCTTGCGTTGATCCAGGGGATGCCGAACCGGTATTGTCTTTTGCCAATACCTCGGGCCTTGAATTAAACTACATATTGATAACCCATCACCATCACGATCACATGGGTGGCTTGCATGACTTGTTGAGAGCCTTCCCAAAAGCGCACGCATATGCTCCAAATGATTTACGTATCCCCCAGCCCTATACCATTGCCACAAGTGAGAAACCGGTGATTGTTGCTCCCTATGCTTTTCAGGTATTGAGCACGCCTGGACACACGTCCTCACATATTTGCTATTACGAACCGCACCAACATTGGCTTTTTTGCGGAGATACGTTGTTTTCAGCCGGCTGTGGCCGGGTGTTTGATGGCACAATGGAAGCCTTGCATGCGTCATTGCTGCAATTAAAAAATTTGCCGGCAGATACCCAAGTCTATTGCGGACATGAATACACACGGCAAAACTTGAACTTCGCGGCAACCATTGAGCCTGGCAATTTAGACATCAGCCATTATGCAGCCATCTTAGCCAAAAGCCCAACCCAATTGTCCTTGCCATCCACCATTGCAATGGAAAAAAAAATCAACCCGTTTTTGCGCACAAATGTTGATTCGGTGATAAAATACGCACAATCCCATGGCGTTTCCTCCCCTGATTCACTCTCAATATTCAAACGATTGCGGGATAAAAAAGACACTTTCGTTTAAATACAAACCTTTCGGGATAAAAACAAACCAAATAGGTTTATTCCTTCTGATTTTTTTAGTAGACTGTATTATTCTTTTTGAAATCAGGCCAATGCATTGAAGTCTAAATTCATTCAATTACTATCTGTTTCACTCTTTATATCCAGCCTTCTCAACACGCCGGCCACGGCCGGAGGGACGCCACCCAATACCTGGGATGTCTTGCGCCAACAATTTTCCTTAAACCATCAAGCCACGCAACCCGAAGTGCAAAGCCAAATCCGTTGGCTCATCGCGCATCCCAGCTACCTTCAAAAATTAGCCCAGTCCGAACCATACATGTACCACATCCTCACTGAAATCAAAAAACACCACATGCCGGGTGAGGTGGCGTTGATTCCCATGATAGAAAGCGCATACGACCCATTTGCTTATTCAGGTGCAGGGGCTGCGGGTTTGTGGCAGCTCATGCCCGGCACAGGCACCGATTTAGGCTTAAAACAAGACTGGTGGTTCGACGCAAGGCGCAGCATCAGACCGGCAACCGATGCTGCACTCAATTATTTATTGTATTTAAACAAATTTTTCAATGGCGACTGGATCCTAGCATTTGCAGCATACGATTCGGGCGAAGGAACCATGGCACGCATCATCAAAAACAGCCATCAAACGGGGCACAATATTCATTTCTGGTCATTGCCCGTGCCCAACGAAACCAAAGCGTATATTCCACGCTTGTTGGCGTTGGCTGAAATCATCCAAAATCCGAAACGTTATAAAGTAGAATTGCCAGATATTCCACACGCGCCCTACTTTGAAGAGGTCAACATAGGAAGCCAAATCGATCTTTCACATGCCGCCAAGCTGGCCGGCATCTCGTACAAAGAGCTCATCAAACTCAACCCAGGTTATAATCGCTGGGCAACCGCCCCCTATCGTCCTTATAAATTATTGATTCCCGTTGATCGCGTGGAGCATTTTAATTTAAATTTGGCTCAATTCCCGGAGGACCAACGCGTCAGTTGGACGCGACATCAAGTCAGTGCGGGCGATAACTTGCAATTGATTGCACAGCGCTACCACACCACCAGCAACTTGATTAAAGAGCTCAATCAGCTCAAGTCAGATTCCGTCAAAAAAGGCCAATATGTTCTAATTCCCAATACAAAAAACACCGCTGTTGTGGCAAAAAGCCCAGTACTGAAGGCAGCGCCCCATTTCACGCAACCCAAACAATACAAAACCATTCATATTGTGGAGCGATATGACTCCTATCCAGTGTTAGAAAAAAAATATGGCGTATCCGCCTCAGAAATCAAATCATGGAATAAGTTAGCATCAAAGCAACCCCTGCGACACGGCCAACAATTGGTTATTTGGCGGCGCAGCAAGGTGTCTGGTACTTATGTGATCAAGTCGGGTGACAGTTTAAGTCAAATCGCTCAAAGAAACCGGACCAATGTCAAAACATTGGTGCAGCTCAACCCGAGTCTTAACCGACGACTGCTTCATCCTGGGCAGAAAATTACGCTGGGTTAATCATTCACAAGCGCTGGCAACTCCAGCAACAAATCACTGGCCAGCATGCCACGTACACCTTGTTTAATGGCCACCCTATCCCCCGCTTCGGCGTGTAACATGACACCTAGTTGGGCGGCCTTCCATAAGTCCAATCCTTGTGCAACAAAGCCAGCGATCATGCCACTGAGCAAATCGCCCATGCCGGCACTGGCCATGCCTGGATTTCCGAACAAACATTGTTGCACGGGTTCAGTCCCTGTTGCAACGAGCGTTCCCGCACCTTTTAATACGATGACACCACCGAATTGCTCCTGCAACAAATGAATAGCATGCACACGATCCGATTGAATCTGCTGCACGGTCAATCCTAATAACCGCGCGGCCTCTCCTGGATGAGGCGTCAAGATCCAATCCTCACGATGGACTCGGGGCGGCATCCGCGCAAGCCAATTTAACCCATCGGCATCGATTAGTAATGACTTTGACGCATGCAATACTTGATCAAATATCGTTTTAGACCAATTACTTTGTCCTAGCCCGGGCCCTAATACAACAACACTTGCCGCATCAATGAGCGCATCCAATCCGGCTAAATCGTCTTTCAACCCAAAGCATAACAGCTCAGGCCGCGTGACTACTGTACTCAAGATGTGTTCCGGCCGGGTTGCCACGGTCACCAAACCCGCTCCAACGCGCAAAGCCCCCTCTGCAGCCATTCGCACCGCTCCTGGCATGCCGTAATCGCCACCGACGACCAGCACACGACCAAAAAGACCTTTATTTGCATCACGAGGACGTGGCGTTAACCATGACTGTACTCGTTCTAATGTTAAGACTTGCATGGATTGTTCCTAAATCGATAAACCAAATGGTGACAATAAGGTAATTTATTCTGTCTCGCATAATAGTTCTGATGATAATCTTCTGCTGGCCAAAATACGTGAATGGGCATGCATCCTGTGGCGACAGCATAGCCATTGTGCGTTAGAGCGAGGATCCGCTCGTCAGCCACTGCGTGTTGATCTTCGGTATAAAAAAACACCGCACT
>CAMAYA010000160.1 GCA_945862275.1 Legionella genomosp. 1
ACCCCTGACCCAAGTTATTATCCGAAGTTCTGCTAACATTTCATTTGACGGAAAAATATAACTGTTAAAACGATAGCGTTCATTGAACCATAACCTGTTTAGAGGAGCCAAAATGAAAACATTAACTAAAGCAATGCAGGATGCCATTACACCCTCAATCGCATTGGATTTATTGCAAAAAGGTAATCAGCGCTTTGTAGATAATCTAAAAATAAACCGTAATTTGCTGCAACAAGCCAATGAAACATCTGACGGACAAAATCCTTTTGCTGTTATTTTAAGCTGCATTGACTCTCGAACTTCTGTTGAATTGATTTTTGACCAAGGCTTGGGAGATGTGTTTAGTGTTCGAATTGCTGGCACCATTATAAATGAGGATATTCTGGGAAGTTTGGAATTTAGCTGCAAAGTAGCGGGCGCAAAAATTATAGTGGTTTTAGGCCATACTAAATGCGGCGCGGTAAAGTGGGCTTGCGACCACATAGAAATGGGTAATCTAACCACTTTATTGAGAAAAATAGAACCTGCAGTTGCTGCTGAAAAAACCGTTACTGAAAATCGCACTTCACTTAATGAAGAATTTGTGGAAAAAGTGGCCTCTATCAATGTAAGAAAAACGGTACAAGCAGTCATGGAAGGCAGTCCTATTTTAAGAGAGATGATTGAAAGTGGCGCATGTGGGCTTGTCGGTGGCAATCATGATATTTCAACAGGAGACGTATCTTTTTATGGTGATACCATGCTTGGCTTTTAAAGTGTATGGGTGACTCTGTCATCTTGGCATAATGAGATGGGATAGAATGATAATAATGTTTCGTGTTGGTTCGTCGCTTATGCCGTCGATGTCTATCTTAAGCGAGTCAAGTGTCCCTTTGATATCCAAGCCAATCTATCCAAGATTAATGATGGCGTTGATTGTATGTGATGATTAAAATCATTCAATAGGGTTTTGTCACATAAAAGCATATCAGCCAATTTGTGCCATCTTTCGTCGGCCTTTGATGACCACCAAGCTGGATGATCGTTTTTGCGTTAGATCAGCTAAACTCTTTAATTCATTTGCTCTTCCAACAAACAGAAAATCTCGCATGGCTTGATTCCTAAATAGAATGACGACACAGTCTGCGTCAATGTAATTCTTGTGCCCATTTTAACGCGACATAACGCAATCACATTATTTGTAAAAAGAACCACCCACTTAAATGCAACCTTACTTCGGCATCTGCAACGTCTGCTTAAACGACAGCGCTTGTTGTAAATCGGGCAAAGCCACATCGTCTGCATGGCGCATGTCGGCAATCGTTCTGGATACTTTTAATAATCGATGATAGGCGCGTGCCGATAGTTTAAGCCGTTGCAGCACTCGGCTTAAAAAATCCTGCTCCGGCAGGCCTAAAATACAGACCACTTCACAGTCCTTCGCACTCAAATTGGCATTGAGGCATCCTTGCCGGTTCAGTTGAAACGCTTGCGTCTCTTCAACGCATTGCCTGATGCGCAGGCTTTCCCCTTTTGGAGCATCATTCGGCTTTACCAACTCATCTTCCGTTAATGCCGCAACTGAAATTTGCATGTCTATGCGATCTAGAAGCGGAGCTGACAGTTTGGCTAAATAGCGGCTGATTCGATCGGGCGAGCACAAACAATTTGCACGGGGATTGCCCCATTGGCCGCAGGGACAGGGATTCATGGCCGCTAATAATTGAAATTGAGCGGGAAATTCGGTTTGAATAGCAGCGCGAGAGATACAAATAGAACCGGATTCCAAGGGTTCGCGGAGTGTTTCCAACACATTGCGCTGAAACTCAGGCAATTCATCCAAGAATAAGATGCCCTGATGAGCCAAGGATATTTCCCCCGGTTTAGGCGGATTGCCACCGCCCACCAACGCGACAGTGGAGGCCGTGTGATGTGGCGCACGGAAAGGAGGCTGGCGCCAATTGCTAAAGTTAGGCGCACGGCCGCGCAACGAGTTGATGGCTGCGCACTCCAGCGCTTGTGATTCAGATAATTCAGGTAACAGCGTGCTGAATCGTTTCGCCAGCATGGTTTTGCCACTGCCCGGAGGGCCGCTCAGCAAAATGCTATGGCCGCCACTGGCAGCGATGTGCATGGCATGCTTGGCATGTTGTTGCCCTTTGACGTCAGACCAATCAAGGGCATGATCCGTTCGTCCAATCATCGGGCGCTCAGGGAGCGTATGCAGCGGCGTGCCTTGGCATAAATAGCTGCACACCTCTCGCAAATTATCCGCTGAAAAAATATTCGCATGCCCGGCAATAGACGCTTCCTCGGCGTTGGCCGTGGCAATGATTAAACACTGTTCTTCCCGAAGAGCGGCCAATACCACCGGAATAATGGCCGACACGCCTCGCAAATTGCCATTCAATGCCAGTTCGCCAATGAATTCGTGGGTGGCCAATTTTTGCGAAGGAATTTGTCCCGATGCGGCTAAAATACCGATGGCGATAGACAAATCAAAGCCACTGCCGACTTTCGGTACATCTGCAGGCGCTAAGTTGACCGTGATCCGTCGGCACGGAAATTCAAATTGGCTATTGATAATGGCGCTGCGAACCCGGTCTTTGCTTTCTTTGACCGCGGTTTCGGCGAGTCCTACGATGGCAAAGGACGGCAGTCCATTGGATAAATGGACTTCAACAGAAACAGATTGCGCGTGAATGCCAATGGCACTCCGCGTTTTACTCATCGCGAGATTCATGGTTGGACTCTTTTTTAAGGTTGGATTTGGGGTGCGACTTTAAGCGTTGCTGTTTTTTTCCTGCAGCAACGCGTCCACTTGCATTTGCAAAGCGTCTATTTTTTCTCGTGTACGCGCCAACACTTTGACTTGCACATCAAATTCTTCGCGCGTCACTAAATCAAGCCGCGCAAACGTGGCTTGCAATATATCTTTAAATTGTTGTTGAATCTCGTTCTCTACATTCTGAAGACTGGTTGGCAATGCCGAGAACAGGGTTTTAGCGAGATCTTCAAGGTGCTTAGGGGCAAACATCTAAATATTCCTTATGCATCGAATGCGATGGTAGAGTAGAGTATATCAAAATTCTGGAGGAAGCGAATGAAAATGATCGTAGCCATCATCAAGCCATTTAAACTGGATGATGTGCATGAAGCACTGCTGGAAATCGGGGTTCCTGGCATTACCATTTCTGAAACACGTGGATTTGGTCGACAAAAAGGGCATACGGAACTGTATCGAGGGGCGGAGTACGTGGTTGATTTTTTGCCTAAGCTAAAAATTGAACTGGCATTGCCTGACAATATGGTAGAAACAGCGATTGATGCC
This sequence comes from Legionella genomosp. 1, assembly GCA_945862275.1. Taxonomy (GTDB): domain Bacteria; phylum Pseudomonadota; class Gammaproteobacteria; order Legionellales; family Legionellaceae; genus DDPF01. The sequence goes on from CAMAYA010000160.1 coordinate 3,311, forward strand.
ATCTGCAAAGCGGCCTACACCGGAAAAATCGGCGATGGAAAAATTTTTGTTTATGCGCTAGAACACGTGGTTCGTGTTCGGACTGGGGAAACGGGTGAAGACGCGCTGGGGTAATATACCGGGCCTTTTTAGGCCGGCATGCAAATTACAGCTTGCCTTACCGGCCTCAGTCAACTATATTTTCACTATCATACATCACCTTTAGTCCGTTAATATGGGAAAAATAGCTTTATATTTAGCCGGCGGTGGGGCTCGTGGGGCCTATCAAGCCGGGGTATTGAAAGCCATATACCATATTTTACAAGTGAAAACCCTGCCCTTCTCTATCGTCAGCGGTGTGAGCGTGGGCAGCATCAATGCAGCTATTCTGGCACAACACGCCGATGATTTTGCCACCGCCATTGAAAAGCTAGAATCATTATGGCGTGAGATCCATTGTTCACAAATTTTTGACGACAGCAATTACGCGCTGGGTAAATCAGTGGTCC
>CAMAYA010000161.1 GCA_945862275.1 Legionella genomosp. 1
CAACGTCAGACCGGCCACTTGCTGGATTCAGCGCCCCTGCAGGCCTTCATTGCCAAACACATTGATTTTAACAAAATCAAGGCCCATATTAGCAATCGTCTCCTGGATAGCATAGAAGTCATCAGCCATTGCTATGAAACCCAGCAAACCATTTCTTTTTATCAGCATCACGATCTGCAATTTGAAAACTGGTGCTATCCTCGACACATCAGCCAGCACGTCAACATCGGTGTGGAACACATTCTCGCCTCCAGTGCGCTGCCAATTTTTTTCCCAACGGTCACTATTGATGGCTTGCATTATGGCGATGGCAGCATGGGACTCATTTCACCGCTTCGCGGAGCAATACGACATAATGTTGAAAAAATTCTAATCATAGGCACGCGTAAACTGCCCTCATTCACCGATCCGGAACCCCTGCGAAATCGCGACATTGGATTTGCGCATATTCTAGGAAACATGATGAATGGTCTTTTTATGGACAATCTGGATCGCGACATCGAAACCGTTAACCGCATGAATGATATCGCTCGTTTGTTGTCAATATGGAACAAACACCGATCTCCGTGGCGCCCCATTGAAACCATGCACCTTCGGCCTAGCGAAAATGTGGCTAAAATGGCCCAATTAAAGTATCTGGTCATGCCCACGTTATTGCGTTTTCTACTCAATTCACTGGGCGCTCAAAGCCATTCAGGGGATTTATTGAGTTTTTTATTGTTTGAAAATGAATTTACCTGCGAGCTGATCGATCTGGGTTACAATGACACTTTATTGAACGCCGCAGCAGTCACTGCTTTTTTTAAATGACGGCGCATTTGGAGATTCAAAAGGCGATGCACCCACTGAACACCATTGACCAACTGATAGGCCAAGTGGATACGGCTTTGCGCACATTATTCCCTCCAAATCAACGTGCCAGTGCACGTGCAAATCCAGGCGAGTACGAAGAAGAGGCTCCCATGAGTCCGGATGAAAGACGCCATGTAGCAGGCCTCATGCGAGTCAATCACGCCGGAGAAGTATGCGCGCAAGCGCTTTATCAAGGTCAGGCTTTAACGGCCAAATTAACCGCTGTGAAAGCACAAATGATGCAAGCGGCAGCAGAAGAAGTGGACCATTTAGCGTGGTGCGAACAACGGCTGCGTGAGCTGGATAGCCAACCCAGCCATTTAAACGCGCTGTGGTATAGTGGATCTTTTATGCTGGGTGCACTGGCAGGTTTGACGGGCGATCGGTGGAGCCTTGGTTTTGTCGCAGAAACAGAGCGCCAAGTCGCGGCACATTTGCAACAACATTTACGCCATCTCCCGGCACTTGACTCACGAACACGGGCTGTATTAACACAAATGCAAGATGATGAAGCGCGCCACGCAGAAGAAGCTCAATCAGCCGGAGCGGCCGTTTTGCCGGTACTGATTCAAAAAGCCATGAAAAGCGTTTCAACCTTATTGACGCGCAGCAGTTATTATTGGTAATCGCTAGGAGCGTTCAACCATGGATCAGAATGCTGTTTTTATCGGGATTGTCATCCTATTGGCTTATGTTTTTGATTTCATCAATGGCTTTCATGATGCGGCAAACACGATTGCCACCATCGTGACAACCGGCGTGCTGACCCCGCGCCAAGCCGTGCTATGGGCTTCTTTTTTTAACTTCATTGCGTTCATGTTTTTTAGTTTAATGGTGGCCAAAACCATTGGGAATGACCTCATCGATGCAAGCGCGGTCGACACAACTCTTCTTTTTTCAGCACTCATGGGTGCCATTGCGTGGAATTTGATTACCTGGTTTTTTGGGTTACCATCCAGCTCATCGCACGCAATGATTGGTGGATTAGCAGGATCCTCTGTTGCGAAAGGCGGATTTGCGACACTCAAATTAGCAGGGTTTATTAAGGTGGCCATTGGCATGTGCATCTCTCCCATCCTCGGGATATTGGCAGGTCTCGCCTTGGTTCACCTATTTTCTCGATTATTTTACAAGGCTCCAGAACATAAAAAAATCAAATGGTTTAAGCGCTTGCAACTGACTTCGTCGGCATTATTGAGCATAACGCATGGGGGCAATGACGCACAAAAAACCATGGGGATTATCGCCGTATTATTATTTTCCAACTCATGGCTCAACGGCCCATTTTACATCCCCTTCTGGGTGGTCATTTCATGTCACGCAGTCATCAGTTTAGGCACTCTATTTGGTGGGTGGAGAATTGTGCGGACGATGGGCACAAAAATCACGCCACTCAATCCTCTTCGTGGGTGCGCCGCGGAGACTGCGGCCGCCGCAATCATTTTTGCAGCAACCGATTTTGGAATCCCTGTTTCAACAACGCAAACGGTCACGGGTTCCATCGCAGGTGTTGGGTTATTCAGTGGCATTCAGGGGACCAATTGGCCAATGTTGCGCGTGATATTTTTATCTTGGTTGCTCACGATTCCTGCAGCAGGATTGATTGCAGGCGCCATAAACACCCTAATGTAAACCCTGGTTTCACCAAAACGTGAATTGTGATAGAGGATAACGCATGCTAAGATACAGCCACAAACAAACCGCATTAGCTGCACGATATTGCTGACACAACCGCATTGAGAAACAACCCCCATGCCAATCGTCCAATGAAATATACGCTCCTTTTCTTCTTTCTATTTGCGTGCTTTCAAAACGCCTCAGCTCAGAACAAAGAGCCATGCCAGGACTCGCCCGGCTGGTTTAAACCTGCCTGTCAAAGACTGCACCAGGTATGGACGGAAGGCGGCGATGAGCTTTACCTGCCCGCCTATGCATGGCACAACCGATTTACATACGAACAAGAAAAAATAGATACTTACAATGAAAATCCATGGGGCTTTGGTGCCGGCAAAAGCTTTTATGATGAAGATGGCGATTGGCACGGGCTTTATGCCTTTGCTTTTCTGGACTCACATAAAAATGTTGAACCCATTGTCGGCTATGCTTTTCTCAAGGTATTGCATATCAATGAAAACACACGGGTAGGTGCCGGTTATGGCCTATTGGTGACCGCACGACCTGATATTTTTCATAACATCCCCTTCCCTGGCGCGCTCCCCTGGGTTTCATTCAACTATCGCAACGCATCCCTTGCCGCCACCTATATTCCGGGCGCAAAAGGGGCGGGGAACGTGTTGTTTCTTATCCTAAAATACGTGCTATGATAAATCAAAATCCAAGCAAGCGCTTCACTTTCAAAACCCCCGCCGACTCCCATTCACCCAAACCAATTAATTGGCTTTCATTGTTATACAATCGCACGCCGACAGTCCAATCCCTTGTTTCCATAATATAAACCGTCTTGCCTTGGCGCAAGGCGAACACGTCATCATCATGAAGGATAAGGCTCGGCAAATAGTCAACCGCGCGCTCCATGGGCAATAAACATTGATGCAGGCTTGTCTGTGACATGACGGCCAACGCATCAAGAGGATACATTGGCTCATCTGCTAGCCCCGCCGTATACGCACGGTGCAATTGCGTAACATGCGCGTATACGCCTAAGCGCTCGCCAATATCTTCAACTAAATTGCGGATATAAGTGCCTTTGCTGCACGTAACCGTCAATTGAAATGAACGGCCATCGAAACCATTTAATTGCAAGTCATGAATGGTAATTTCACGCGGTTTGCGCTCAATATCAATGCCTTCACGTGCGAACTTATACAGGGGCTTGCCGCGGTGCTTGAGGGCTGAAAACATAGACGGAACCTGGCTAATGGGTCCTATAAACTCCGCCAAAGTGGTTCTT
>CAMAYA010000162.1 GCA_945862275.1 Legionella genomosp. 1
CATTCAGCCATTGAATCCGCGTTTATTAAGGCCAACACCATCCATCAGCTATTAACAATAAAACTATCAGACAACATAATTAATGCGCATCATATGTCAGTGATTAAAATAAAAATGGAAGTGGATACGAATCCCCCACCCGGTTTTACTGTAGAAGCCAAACGCTTATTACTGCCCATTCCTTTTAGCGTGCTGACCTATTCACAGCCTGATTTATTTGCAGGTAAAATTCACGCGTTATTGTGTCGTAAATGGAAACATCGCATCAAAGGTCGCGATTGGTATGATTATTATTGGTATATTAGTCGAAATGTTGCTGTAAATTTGTCGCATCTACAAGAACGACTCGTGCAAAGCGGCCATTGGAATCATACTGAAACATTATCGCATGATCAATTAGTGAATCTCATTGAAAATAAAATAAACGAAATAAATTTTGATAATGCCAAGCAGGACGTTGTTGACTTTCTAAAAGACAAGTCGGCTATTGATTTATGGTCAGCTCCGTTTTTCATGGAGCTAACTGGGCATTTAAAGTCATGCAACACACCTACACAAGCCGAATAGGCGTAAATACACAAGCCTCCAGCTCAAGGTGTTTCTCCGGCAAAAACAAATTCAACTCATCGGTGATCACATCGATTAAATCAATCTGCTGATCCACAGCCACCATGCAGTCATAAGTCGACATGACGTCATTCGCGACGCTGTCATTTGCACAGACAGCCAAGGTCGTTTGGTGGGCGTAAGCATGCTGAAACTCCCCTAAGCACCGTTGACAGGTGACGCTGAACAGACCTCGCACATCCGTCGTTAACAAGTAGTAATCTGAGCAGGCCTCCACATGAAATTCACATGTGACTTCACACGGCTTGCCTAATCGCTCAGGTAATCGGTCGTGTAAATGCAGGACTGCCGTTTCAGAGGACTGCTGACGTGCGTGGGATTTTAAACAAATTTTCATCGTTCACTCGTTACGATTGGCATGAAGGATCACATGGTAACTGAACAGCGGCCAGCTCACCAGTAATAAATGGTTTTTTTTTGCCTGAAAGATTGATATTTATCCAACGGGCCCTATACTATAACAAAATGATCGTTGTAAAAAACAAGGATCTCTTTCATGTCATCGACGCCATTTTTTCAATTAGGACGGTTTGTATACAAACATCGGCTCCTCATGATTGTTCTCTGGGGGAGCCTGGTCTTATGCGCCCTACCGATTCTTCCTCATTTGATGACGCCTTTTCAAAGCACAGGATTTATTGATGAACAATCCAGCAGTGCGGAAACAGACCGGTATTTAGATAAAAAATTTGGGGATAGGAGTAACCGGTTTTTAGTGATGTACCACAGTAAAACGCTGCCCGCAACCGGAGCGCTGTATAATCAAAAAATAGATGGTTCGTTGGCAGGCCTAAAGCACTATCCGATGAAACACGATATTTTTCTGCCTAGCTTGAATAAACGCCAGATCTCATCAGACCGTCATACCGCCTATGCCGTGATTGTGTTTAATAGTAAATCGGACATGACACCGCGTCAATTAACCCAGTTTAAAAACGCGATAAAAACACCAAGCCACATGACGATGAAACTCGGTGGCGAGCCTATTTTTATAGACAGCATCAATAAACAGACTCAAGCGGATCTGTATCACGCAGACATCATTGCAGCCCCCGTGGCCATTATTATTTTAGTTCTTATCTTTGGTTCCCTTGTGGCGGCGGTAATCCCGGTTATTTTAGGCAGTGGGTGTGCTGTCATTATTCTCATGACGCTCTTCGGAATAGCGCACGTGACCGCGTTGTCTATTTTCACCATCAATATCGCATTGCTGCTGGGGCTTTGTTTAAGTTTGGATTATTCATTGTTTATCGTAAGCCGTTTTCGGGAAGAACTCGAGCTGGATCAAAGCATTGAAAACGCCATTTCCATCACCCTGGCAACCGCAGGTAAAGCTGTATTTTTTAGTGGGCTGGCGGTCTTTATTAGCCTAAGTGCCTTGTTATTATTTCCAGTCAATATCTTATTCTCCGTGGGCGTGGGCGGCTTAACGGCTGTTTTTGTTGCCGTGGTCATCGCCCTCTTCGTCTTGCCTGCGATTCTTGGCGTGTTAAAAAAACAGATTAACTTGTGCCCCGTGCGCTTGTTTAAAAAACCCAGCGCATCCAATGCCAATCCGGGATGGCGTTACCTTGCAACCCTTGTCATCAAACGGCCACTGCTGTTCTTCTTTACAGCACTCATAGTCCTTTTGCTCCTGGGCGCGCCCTTCTTAAATGCCCGATTTGGTGTTTCAGATGAACATATCCTTCCGGAACATTCTGAGAGCCGTATTTTTTTTGATGCGTACAACAAAGCATTTCATGTCCATGATTTAAGCCCAATTACACTGATGATTCAGAGCAATAAGGGCTCGATATTAGCACCTAAAAATACCTCGCGTTTATATGAACTCACTAAAAAACTACAACGCAATCCATCTATAAAACACGTGAGCAGCATTGTCACAACCCAGCCTGCGTTAACCAAAAATCAATATCAACGCTTGTATCAATCATCTGAACGGTTTACTGATCCATCCATTCACCGCTTACTCAAGACCACCACTCGACGTCAGTTGACCCTGGTAGAAGTGGTGAGTAAATATGATTCCAATTCACTCAAAACATCGCGTTTAATCACCGCATTGCAAGACATGTACCCAGGGCATGGACTCACTTCGCAGGTCACTGGCGTATCGGTGAACAATTTAAATGTCTTGAATCGAATTGCTCACTTGTTCCCCTATGCATTGGCTTGGATTGTTGTGCTCACTTATCTTGTTTTGCTGGTTTTATTACGGTCCGTATTCTTGCCGTTGAAGGCCATTCTCATGAATGCACTCAGCTTGTGTGCCACCTATGGTGTATTGGTGTTTGTTTTCCAAGAGGGGCATTTGCATCAGTGGCTTCACTTTGATCCGCAAGGGATCTTGGATATCAGCTTGCTTGTGATTATATTTTGCGCGCTATTTGGATTCTCCATGGATTATGAAGTATTTTTGCTTACTCGGATCCAGGAAGAGTATGAAAAAAATAAAAACAATGATCAAAGCATCGTGTTTGGCATTGAGCACAGCAGCGGAATTATCACGAGTGCGGCCCTGATTGTGATTGTCACCTGTGGGTCTTTTATGGTGGCTGATGTGCTCATGGTGAAAGAATTTGGACTAGGTGTTGCGGTGGCTATTTTTGTCGATGCATTTTTAGTGCGAACAATTTTTGTACCCGCGACCATGGCGCTGATTAAAGATTGGAATTGGTACTTACCGAGCTGGCTGGACAAAATATTGCCTCGGCCTTAAATCCGATAAGCCAACCTAACAAAGCCGGCATACAAAAAAGGGACATAATCCTTCGCTGGATTTAATTCCGATTCGCCATAACCCGCCGTGTAACTAGCACCTAATTCACCCATGATATGTTCGGAGAGATTATAGTTAAGACCTATTCCAAACTCAGGCGTGATGCGGCGGCTTTCGGTTAGGTCATCCCAGCGGTACGTTTCTGCAACACCGGCTGAAGAATACACACGAATGTTTGTGCGCGGAATCATGAGCATCAGCTTGGCTAAGACCGCGAGGGTTTGCGTATGTGTGTGCAAATCCAAAATGCCTTCATTATCAAATGCGAAGAGGCTCATTTCATCGAATGACACCGTCGCATCAGGATAGCGCATATAATGCGCCTCTAGCGCAAAATAAGGGCTAAACTCAT
>CAMAYA010000163.1 GCA_945862275.1 Legionella genomosp. 1
TAATTCACTGAAAATCTGGTTTTTTATGCTGAATCACGTTAATTTTACATGTTTTCATGTGGAATTCATCATATTTTTCAATTAAACGCGTTTATTACGCTCCCAATTATCACTGAGTTAGTAGCTCAAGACCGATCCACAGTTAAACCCATTAAATAATTGTCATAATAAATTTGATCGATTCTTATAGCCCTCGTCACCACACCCTCGATGCAAAATCCAAGTTTTTTATATAAATGAATAGCTGTATCATTATCCGTTCTAACTTGCAATTGTAATTTCATAATATCATTTTCCTTTGCCCATACAATCGCGGATAACATTACATGAGCGCCTATTGAGTTCCCCCAAAATTTTTTCTTTACAGAAATACCAATATCACCTATATGAGAAAGTCTAGGATTATTAGATCGATCCAAATAGATCTGAGAAACAATCTCCTCATCAATTTTGCCAACCAGCATAAGGCATTGATTGATTTCTAAACATTTTGAGATAAATTTCATTTATTCGCTAATAGAGAAATGAAATTCATTTAATCCAAAAGTAAGATAATCCGTCTCTCCGCCCACTGCATTAAGAAAACTCACCAATTGAGGCGCATCATCAACACATGCTTTTGATATTACAAGTTTTTTATTATTATTTAATAATATTATTTCTTTTAAATCTGGCACGATTTTTCCCATTAATTAACTTGTTGCCCAGCGCTTAATACAGAAACAGGAGGGGCTTCTGTATCATATTGTAACCCTAAATGTACAATTAAATGAGGGGCGTAACTTTTTAATTTTACAATTATTTGATCTTTATTTACTCCAGGAAACGTCTCATGTATATACGCCGGAAGACTTTCTTTTGAAACTAACTGTTCAACAATTTGCGTAGACCATCTCTTGATATGGGGAGCCCCACGTTTCAACCAATGGCAACCAATGGCCGGGTGGCCGTCGGTGGTTACATGATCGACACGGCATTGACGCTACTCGAACCCGTGGTCATACTGCTGATGGGTGCTGTGGTATTGTTTATTGTACTGGCCACCCTACTGCCCATTTTTTCGATGGAGCAATTGGTATCTTAAAAAAGGAGAACATTCAACATGCAAAAACAAAAAGGCTTTTCACTCATTGAAATCATGGTGGTTGTCGTAATTCTAGGAATTTTAGCCGCCCTTGTGGTGCCCAAAATCATCAATAGACCCGATGAAGCACGCGTGGTCAAAGCCAAACAAGATATTTTGTCCATTCAAAGCGCTTTGGATTTATATAAACTCGATAACGGTACATACCCATCAACTGATCAAGGACTATTGGCATTAGTGGACAAACCATCCAGCAACCCTATTCCTTCCAATTGGCAACCTTATCTGAAGTCATTGCCGAAAGATCCTTGGGGACGCGATTATTTGTATCTCAGCCCAGGCCAACAAGGTGAAATCGACATATTTACCTATGGCGCAGATGGCCAACCCGGCGGCACAAAATTCAATGCAGACATCGGCAATTGGGATGCGGCCAAGTGAAACGGATTGCAATCCGTGGTTTTTCCCTGATTGAAATATTGGTGGTGTTATTCATTATTGGCATCACCTTCGGCTTTGCATTGCTTTCATTTGGTGATTTTGGTGAAAAGCGCGGTATTATTGTAGCGGCCGAACAATTCACCCAATACATAAAACTCGTTCAACAATATGCCATATTAGAAACCAGCACGCTGCGCATTCAGATCAACCAAGACGGGTATCAAGTGCTTCGTTTTCAGCCGCCCAAAACATGGACTCCTATTGCGTCCACCCCACTTTTTCGCCTCCAGCATTTCCCAAAGGGGCTAATCGTCAATGGTGGAGGGCGCCCGGTGATAATCATAGTGGATGCATCCGGCGACATGACCGCGTTCACCCTGACGTTCGGGTCTAACAAACAACCCACGATCGTTACAATTGTTGGGAAACCCAATGGGGCCATCTTGTTGCATCACGCGAAATCGCCATGAAAAAATATTCAGGCTTTACACTCATTGAAGTTTTGCTAGCCTTGGCTGTGATTGCGATTGCATTAACCGCGCTCATCAAATCAACGGCCCAAACGGTTGTCAGTACAGCGCGCTTGAAAGACAAGTCCATCAGCCATTGGGTCGCCATGCAAGGCGTCACCATGATTCAATTGGGTTTATTAAAAATAACATCGAACCAACCCATCACGCAGGTGACCAATATGCTAGGGCAACGTTGGTATTGGCGCGCCTCATTGCAGTCTACTGCCATTAAAAACCTGCAGAAAATCAATATTACCGTCAGTAAACGCCAATCCGGCCCCTTTGGGGATGAATTGATTGCATTTAAGGTAACGCAATGAAGCGCGTCTATGGATTTACATTGATTGAAATCCTGATTGCATTGGCCGTGTTTGCTATTTTAGCGACCATTACCTCGTCAGCCATCTACCATGCCTTTAATACGCGGGCTCGCGTGACGCTGCAAGCAGACCGGCTCAGTGCTTTGCAATTAGCCATCGCCATCCTCCATCGAGATACACAACAAATCGTGGCACGCTCCGTTCGTGGGAACAAACTAAACATATCCCGCCCGTTTGTCGGCCAACCCCACTACTTTGAATTCACGCGCGGTGGGCATGCGAATCCCAATGGACTAGAGCGGCGTAGCACGTTAACGCGAGAAGCCTTCTTGTGCCATGACTCACAACTCATTCGACGCCGTTGGGATACGCTAGACGGCCCCTCTCGCAGTCTATATCAAGATAGAATTTTGCTCGACAATTTAACAAAATGCCAATTCGCTTATTTGGCACAAAATCAACAAATGTTACCCGATTGGAAAGCAGCGACCCTGCCTGCCGCAATACAACTCTCAGCCAATGTGACCAATTGGGGGAGGATCAGTCTATTGTTCATGGTGAAAGGAGCGATTGATGGAGAGTAAACACCAGCAATCCTGCGGAAGCGCCCTGATTACGGCCCTGTTTATCATGGCCATCGTCGCCATCGCGGCAACCGCGATGGCGAAACGCTTGCAATTAGATATTCAGCGCACAAGCATGGTCTTCAGTAGCGACAAACGTTATTTGGCAGCCAAGTCAATAACAGGCTGGGCAATGAGTCAATTGGCCGCGGAAAAGCTATCATTTATCGCACAAGACCATACCGGAACCGTTGCTTATTTTCCTGAAAAATTAGCAAATATTTACCCAGGGGTTGTGACTCAGGGTCGGTTAATCGACATGCAAGCCCGATTCAACCTCAACAATTTAAATGACAAGCCATCCCAAACTTTTTTTGATACTTTGATCACTCGTGTCTCTAAAAATACTAACGCCGACCAACGAACCCTGATTCTCGACGCCACAACCGCCTGGATTCATCCATACACTCCCGATCGCGGACAGGATGATCTTCTAGACGTTTACCTAAATCAAACCCCTCCCTATTATCCAGCCTATCAACCCATGGCCGATGTATCTGAATTACGATTGGTTCATGGCGTGAATGCTGCCCTCTATCAAGCACTCAAGCCCTACGTAACGGCGCTGCCTGAACCTACGCCGATTAACATCAATACAGCGACACCAGGGGTGCTCAGGTGTTTAGGACAGGGATTGGATGCCTCTCAAGCGGATGAATTGCTGGATGCTCGGGGAAAAAAAGGAATGGTTGATCTAGCCGCCATCAGCCCACTATTAATGAAACTCGAAATCCCAAGCCAGCAGATTACGCTTGAAAGCCAGTATTTTTTAAGCCAGG
>CAMAYA010000164.1 GCA_945862275.1 Legionella genomosp. 1
TTCTTTATTGATCAATTGTCGCTGTGATGCAGTCTAGCTACCGGTGGCGGTCTCGCCATGTAAATTATAGAGAGACTATATAAACAGGGCTCATTATGAGTAAGAAAAGCTGGCGCCATCCTGCAAGCCAATATAATGTGCTCTAAATCCGTGCAAATTACCACTGGTATTATTACACTCCCATCGCCTTATGACTATTGGATGATATCCCGATTTTTTTGCCATGCTTCAGCAACTCAGCGATCACATGTTTGGCAGTATAGGTTTTACCGGAGCCTGGCGCCCCTTGAATGGTTAAATAACTACTGTCGAGATGGCGTATTGCTTTAATTATTTCCAGTAATCGCACTTGTGGATCATGGCTTGGTGCAATCGATTGACCTGACTGATGCCCGATAATTCGTGGTGTACTACGCATCAAAAAATCAACAATTGCAGTACCTGTAAGATGACCATGATCAAACGCTTCGACTTGGTTAGTAATCGCCTCTGGAATCGGTTTCACGGATATATCTTCATCAGGAATCAGCGTAATAATATCATCCAGTGATTCCCCTGTTTTTAGCGCAATATAGCCCTCACCGAGGCGAGAATCCTCTTTGATGTAAGTCACACTTAGATTTTTTCCATCGGCACGTTCTTTACCCAGTACATAATATTTTTCACTTGCACCCTTAAACTCTTGATTCGGGTTAAAGGCATACTCATAAATATAATGCTGCGCTCTGGGTGTTTGTTTGTAAGGTGGTTTATCAGTGCGGACACAATGCGCCAAACAATCTATATCATCAACCAACTCTTCATCACTTAAACCCAAGCGATCAAATAAACGCCAATACATTGGCTTTTTTTCACGTCGATGAAATTCCAGTGACCATGCCAAAAGTGAGGTTACTTTCGCATCCTCCGTCAAACCAGCATCAATCTGTTGAGCGGATTTTTGTAACAACCGGTTTTGTAATTGGATCCGTGCCGTGACTTCATCCTTTTGTTCAATCTCAACAACTTCTGTTTTACCAAGGTATGGTATGCATTGTTCTTGTTGCCGTAGTCGCAGCCAATCCACCAGCTCTTGGGTTGAATTACAATCATCGATATTGTACTCGCGGATGGCGTTTAATATTTTGGATGTTTCCCATGAGTCACCGTCTGGAGCTGCGCGCCAGCGTTCATATACAACAACCGAGTCGCCGCCAGATCCCACTTCTGTTGCTCGCTTTTCCCGATATAGATGTTCTACATTTTTAATCGAGTACCGTGGTTCACCCAATAATAGACTGCCCTTGACGACTTTATATAAATCAACAAAGACTTCATTCCGCAACAATTGATCAACTTCATGCTCGCAAATACCATATCGCCCCATCAATTTACGGCACGCGGCAATTTCATAATTGGCGTAATGATAAATATGCATGGCGGGATCTTGCTTCCAGCGAGCGTATGTCCATTCAATAAACTGTTTGAAGGCCTCTTTTTCCTCAGCTGCATTATGCGCCCAAAAATCTTTGAATTGACGGGTAGCGTCATCGTCAAAAAACGTGATGCCCCATAGATATTCTAAGCCGCCTTCTTCTAGCGGGAAGCCTTCGATATCAAAATAAATATCGAGTGGGGAAGCTGGCGGGAGCAGTGACAGCCCCATTTTTTTCTGACTCTCATGAGGCAAGATCTGATACAAGGGAACATCTTTTCCAATACTTTCTTTTTGAATTTTGGCTTGCGCTTTTAATCGTGTAAATACGTCAGCGTTCATGCCTTTAATGCGATCACAATCAGTGTCAACTAAGCCCTGCATGGTATGAATACCGGCTTTATTCAGTTTTTTAATTTGATTTTTTGTGATTGTGGCAATCTGACATAAATGATCGGTTTGCTTCAATAATTCCTCAGCATAGCCAGACCAACGACCCCAACTGTTAGAATCAGCCGGATTTGGCTGGTTCTGCGCAGAGAAGTCTTGATGCACTTGTAAAAATCGATGTTTTAAATTCGTGTAATAATAAAAATAATCGTTTGTGCATAAACGAACTTGATCATCGTTACCAAGTACCACCACAACATGCTGTGGTCGTCGGCCTTGTAACGCTTCCAGCATGTCTGCATAACAGCATAACTGAACAATAAAATAAGGCTTTACGGTTTTAGAGAGCTTTGTATCCCAAACCTCGTAATAATAATCACCGAGCTGGCTTTTGCCTTCTACTTTTACCAAAAAATCCGCATATCCCTTAAATGGCAACGCTGACAATGCGGCTTGATAGATAATATCTGCGCCAGATTGCATCGCAGCCAAGGTATCTTGCGGTGCTTGTGGGCTTCTTGTGATTTGAGAGACAGTTAACCCTTGCTCAATAAAAGAATTTAAAACCCCATTTTCGTGCTGGAGACCTTTGTGCTGCAATAAACCCATCAACTCATCTTCTTGATCAACAGGGGGCAACAACTCAGGATTAGTCAGTGCTAAATGCTCCATCCATGATGCAAAATGGCTGTCCATATACATGGTTAAATCTGAAGGAGAATAAATTATTTGATCTGAATCGATGTACATAGTAGCCGGTACCCAACGTATAGCGCCCTTATGACCATATATTATACCAGAGAATACAAATCACTGCTCCGACACGACACAACACAATCAATCACGTGAAATTACGGTTTTTGCAGCGTCCTCCACAGAAATCTGCTATCATAAAGAGCATTTTTTCACGCAAAAAGTCCCTAATGTAACGAAACTTGAGTGAGATGATATGCCCCCCATATTAGAAACAGAACGATTAATTTTACGCACATGGAATGACGACGATTTAGAAAATTACTATCAGATCAATCAAGATCAAAAAGTAACGGAATTTCTATTGGTCACTCCAACCATGGAGCAAGTCAAAGAATTTATGCATGGTATGAACGAGCAATATAAAGAGCTCAACTATACCCTCTTTGCCGCTGTTGAAAAATCAAGCCATGCTTTAATTGGGTTTATAGGATTAAACCCACCAAAATGGGAATCTCATTTTACACCCTGTGTTGAAATTGGTTGGCGCTTAGGATCAAAATATTGGGGCATGGGGTATGCAACCGAAGGAGCTGAAGCAGTTTTGGCTTATGGATTTGATCAATGTCATCTAAATGAAATCGTATCTTTTACCGTCCATGAAAATATACGATCCAGACGTGTCATGGAAAAATTGAGCATGGAGCATGATAGTGCCGATGACTTTAATCATCCTCTTGTTCCAGTAGACCATAAACTTTTGAAGCACGTTTTGTACCGAATTAATCGCCAGAAATATATGGTATCAAAATGATACATTTTAATATTGTTCCAATTACAGAAGCACATATTCAGGGCTTCTGGTCTGCTGTCGATAGCGTTGCTCGCGAGCGTAAATATCTGGCGTTTTTAGAAGCTCCTCTTATACACTCAACAAGAGACTTTGTTTTAAACAATATAAAGGGTAACTGGCCGCAGGTGGTTGCATTAAGTGACAGTGAAATTATTGGTTGGTGTGATATTACATCACTTGATCGCCCCATTTTTGCGCACACTGGAACTCTTGGTATGGGCGTATTAGCACCTTATAGAGGACAGGGGGTAGGTACTGCGTTGATTAGTACGGCACTTCAAAAAGCAAAAACGAAGGGATTAACTCGCATCGAACTGACTGTACGTGAAAATAATACAGCGGCTATCGCGCTCTATAAAAAATTTGGATTCGTAGTGGAAGGGATCCATA
>CAMAYA010000165.1 GCA_945862275.1 Legionella genomosp. 1
CACGTCGCCGACGCGTGCATTTAAACGAGCGGCAACACTTACTCACGTCATTAAGCCAATGGTTGATTGCGCATGATGAACAACCTTAAAAAAATATTGGTTCAAATCGCACGCCTGCCTGCACGTGATCAGCGTTGGATTTTAAAGCAACTGTCCAGCACCGCACAATCAATGTTCTCGCGATCGAACGGGCCGGCCCTTTTAAAAGAAGCACAACGTTTTCGGACTGTGGCGTGTCAGGATAGGTTTATGCCCAGTGATCCCCCCATCGGCCTGCCTGTTTATGCTCAAAAATTAGCAACCCGCGCACCACTGTATGCAGCGATTGTGATAGAACAAGGCAACTACCCCTGGGAAGTGTTGTTTTTAAATCAATTCGATACAACCGGCGCAATCCAACGATTGCTTGAAAGCCAAGTGGTTGATATTAAGGTGGACGTGAAACAAACCGTGTTTAAGACATGGGAAGATGCCCTGTCCTTTGAGCAACATTTGGAGGCGTCCCATGGCTGAAATATACAAAGCCATCCACGTTCATGAAGAAATCGATTGCATGCCAATGCGGCCCATCAGGGCTGCAGAGCACACTCGCGATGAAGGCTACGAAGCAGGATATGCAGATGGTTTTTCCAAAGGAGTCCTGCAAGAGCAAGCCAGTCTGTTGGGAAAAACAACGACATTGAATGGCTTAATCAGCAATATTCCGGCGGCTATTAACGAAAATCGCTTACAGCTTTCTACAGACATTGCGAACATTGTATTAACGATCACGGCTCAATTGTTCAGTCACCAACAACAAGATAAAACGGCCATCGCACGCCAGGTGACGCAAATCATCGAACAGCTGAATGAGGCACAACACATCAACATCGCGCTGCATCCACAGGACTGGGCCATATTACAAGAAACGGGTTTTACTGAAACCATAAAACAGTACACCCAGCTTCAATTCACACCGGATGCGCAATTGCGTTTGGGAGGATGCGTGGTCAGCAGCGAACATGGCTTGTTTGATGCCAGCATTGAGCGCCAAATCGATAATCTCAAACAGGTTTTATTGCAAATGAAGTGTGGACATGGCGATGATTAACGGGCTAAGCGCGCTCCAATCCATTGAGCGACTAGGCGAAATTGAAGAAGCCATTGGATTAAAATGGGTGGCAAATGGACCGCCCCATGCATTTGTTGGTGAATTATGCGACATTTTGGATACTCAAAATCAGTTCATCACGCACGCTGAAGTCGTGGGGTTTAAGCAGGGTAAAGTATTCTTAATGCCCTTTTCTAAATCGAAAATCAGTTTAGGTTACAAAGTACGCGCCACAGGACATGGCGTTCGCATTGCCGTGGGTCACGCATTGTTGGGTCGCGTGATTGACGCATGGGGCAAGCCCATCGATGGCAAAGGGCGTTTGCATTGCACCGAATACGCGCCGTTGCATCAACAACCCATCAACCCCCTTCAGCGTGAACCGATTAAGGAACGGCTCAACACCGGCATTCATGCCATCGATACCCTCTTGCCGTTAGGAAAAGGCCAGCGTGTTGGGCTGTTTGCAGGCAGTGGCGTGGGAAAATCGGTCCTGTTGGGTATGATGGCGAAGCATATACAGTGTGACATCCAAGTGATTGCCCTTGTGGGCGAACGTGGACGAGAGGTCAATGATTTCTTGATGACGCACTTGGATGAAGAGACGCTGGCTAAATCAGTGGTTGTAGTGGCATGCAGCGATGAATTTGCATTGATGCGCAAACAAGCGGTGTTTACCGCCACGGCCATTGCTGAATATTTTTGCCAACAAGAGCATGATGTCATGTTGTTTATGGATTCCATTACACGGTTTGCGATGGCTCAACGTGAAATTGGATTGAGTTTAGGGGAGCCACCCACGGCTCGAGGGTATACGCCAACAGTGTTTTCGTTGCTGCCCGGTATTGTAGAGCGCGCGGGCCTTTTCAAAGGGCAAGGCAGCATCACCGCCTTGTATACGGTCTTGGTGGAAGGCGATGATTTCAACGAGCCCATTGCGGATACCATGCGCGCGCTATTGGACGGGCATATTGTGCTGACACGTGAATTAGCGCATTTGGGCCATTACCCAGCCATTGATGTGCTCATCAGTATTTCGCGCTTAACGATGCAATTGACCAGCCCAGATGAGCAAGCCATCATCCGGCGCGTGATAGCGCTGCATAGCTTGTATCGCCAAAACAAAGATTTGATTGAATTAGGCGCCTATCAACCGGGGAATAATCGCGCATTGGATGCGGCTGTAGATCGAATTGACGCACTGCAAGCCTTGCTCGCGCAGCCCGCCGCCGTATCATTGCCAACAGAAACCGTGTTTCAACGCATGCGGGAGATTCTCGAATGAGCCGTATTGCAGACGCGTTACTCACACAACGAAAATGGCAGAAATGCGAATTAGCCCAACAGCTTTTAGAGTTAGACCAAGCGATTCAGAGTAGCAAACAAAATATTATCAACTCGTGTACAATACCAGCATTCATCCAGCCAGAGCTTGAAATGGCCCGAATGCATTACTGGATGAATCAAGAACAAGCGCGCGTTGCCTTGATGGCCGATAGAGCGGTCTTGGAAACACAAGAAATTAAACTCAATACCGCATTAAAAATGCTAGAGAAGCACCAAGATAGGCAAATGAAAAAAAAACGGATTGCAATGATGTTAACCCAACAAGTCAACAGCGATGAATGGATTGTACAACGCCGGGAGTCTGAATGAATATTAAGCCTACGTTATTCGACAATTACTATTGGCAGCATCAGAACCAATTGCAGCCTTCAGCGCTCACCTTTCAAGCGCTGGTTCAAGATAAAAAAGCCCCAGCGGCCGCTACCTCTGAAGCCGCAGAAACATCTGAGCCGCGGCCATTCGATAAAGCCACGCTGAGCACAACGCTTGTTATAACCATCAAATCCCAAATGCCAGCAGAAATAATGCTCCGCCATTTTGATGTAGATGCGTTGATCAATGGCGTGAATAAACAGATCAATGCACAGGCGATACTACCCCAACTCGGCGTCGCGCAGTCTGTAATCAACCAGACAAAAACGATAACGCAAAGCGGCACCGTCACGTCCCCGGCCTTTGTCTCATTCAAAAACCCTCACGTTTTTATAGATGAACATTGCATCGAACTCACACTCAATACGCGCGCCCTGTCTCTACAAGAAGCAAACGCATTGCAGCGAACCATTAAACAATGGCTTGTTCAAAACGGATATGCCTTAAAAACCCTCATCATCAATGGAGTACAACAATGACTGACAGCATCGAGCCGACACAAGGAACTGGGGTCAATCAAGCCGATTACATGAAATTATTCATGCAAGAATTGACGTATCAAGATCCCTTAAAGCCTGTGGATAATCGTGAATTCATGGCACAAATGGCGCAATTTTCATCCCTTCAAGAAGCGCGCACCACCAACGAGTCTTTGAGCCAATTAATGAGCATGACGAGTGCCAACCAAAGCCTGATGATGCTGGGCAAAGAAGTCAAACTCAAAGGTTCTGAAGAAATAGGAACAGTGCATCAAGTACGCTTCCCTGACAATGCGCCCATCCAATTGATTGTCGATATCAATGGAGCTCAACTGGAGAAACAATTGACTGACATCGCGGCCGTTATATGAGCTCTACTTATTACACCAGCTTAAGTG
>CAMAYA010000166.1 GCA_945862275.1 Legionella genomosp. 1
ATTACTTCGACACAATGACTGTTTTAATATTTACAAATTCATGCATCCCCTCCATGCTCAATTCGCGTCCATAACCCGATTGTTTAATTCCGCCGAATGGCAAGCGTGGATCGGATGCGACGAGTGTGTTGACGGCACAGGTGCCGGCCTCAATGCCGTCTCTTGCCAGGCGTTCACCTTTCGCTAGATCTTGAGTAAAGATGGAACCTGCCAACCCAAATTCGGTGGTATTGGCAAGGTGCATGGCATGTTCTTCATCCCTAGCGCCTATGATACAAATCACGGGGCCAAACAGTTCCTCGTGAAACGCCGGGGAGTCAATGGTTACATCGGTGAGAACGGTGGCTGGATAATAATAACCTTTGCCATCAGGCAGTGTTCCGCCTAACAGACAGCGGGCGCCTGCGACTATCGAACGGGCGACTTGATCGTGCAATTTCGCACGTAAATCCTCACGGGCCATGGGTCCTAAGGTTGTCTTTGAGTCATGTGGATCGCCCATAATATACGTTTTCGCTTTTTCCAGCACAAGTGCTTCAAAAGCCGATTTGACGCGTTGAACCACAATCATGCGTTTGGCCGCGATACAGACTTGACCCGCATTGTTTAACCGTGACAGGACGCATTGCTCTGCGGCCAATTCGAGACAAGCATCGTCTAAAATAACATAAGGATCGCTGCCGCCCAATTCCAAAACAACCTTTTTTAAAGCCGATCCGGCCTCGGCCGCGACACTTTTTCCTGCTTGATTACTGCCAGTCAATGTCACACCTGCAACATGCGTATGATGAATAACAAAAGGAGCCAAATCAACATCAATGATCAAACTACGAAACAAATCCTTATGAAAGCCTGCCTTTAAAAATAGCTGCTCAATCAGCAGTGCGGTTCCACTTGAGTTGGGTGCGTGCTTTAATAAACCGCCATTACCAACCATCAGGTTGGGGACGGCAAAGCGCAGCACTTGCCAGAAAGGAAAATTCCACGGCATGATGGCAAAAATGATACCCAAGGGATGAAACGACCGATAGGTTTTATAAAATTCGGTTTGAATGGGTTGCGGTTTTAAAAAATGTTCGCCCTGTTGGACATAATAATCACACAATTTCGCACATTTTTCTATTTCAATTAGTGCTTGGGCAATGGGCTTTCCCATTTCAGTGGTGATAAGGGTTGCATAGGTCTTTTTATTGTCTAATAGTAGAGAAGCCATATTGGATAAACATTGCTTACGCAACGTCAGCGAGCTTTGAGCCCATGATTGTTGGGCTAGATGCATATCCTGAATCAATGAGTCCACTTCATGCCGACTCATCAGAGGATAATGGTTTAACCTTTCTTCTGTTGCTGGATTAATGGTGTTGATTGCGGCCATGGTGATTCTCCTATTTCATCTGGTTTTTCAGATGATAAAATAATTTCATGTTTTCTTGGTAATCGACGGGAACCAACAGCAAGGTCGGGGCGTCTTTGTTGTCAATTTGAAAAATTGTCAACGTGGATGTCAATGGAGGCTTGAAGCAGTATAATACCATATTCATATGGGCGATTAACGTTCAATTTTCAGGGGTGGGCATGGAAAACATATTGATTTACTCAACAAATACTTGTCCATACTGTGATATGGCTAAAAAACTGTTGAAAAAAAATGGGTTGTCATACACAGAAATACGTGTTGACTTAGATGATGAAGAACGTGAAAAGATGATAGAACGCTCCGGACGTCGGACTGTACCACAGATTTTTATTGGTGAGACACACATTGGTGGCTACGATGATCTGTATGCTTATTTTTTATCGAAAAAATGAGTGATAACCATTAAATAGGCACCTTAGAACAAGGATGTTCAATGAAAAGAATTTCAACGTTGTTCTTCGTATTATCCACCTTATTCATTGGCCAAACGGCCGCCTTGACGACTTGCTATCCAAGCTTCGCTAATGCCCTGGCGCATCACTCCATAATATTTTATGCAACTGCAGTTGAAATCGAACCGGTAATCGGTCTTGTATGATCCAGCCGGCAAGGGTCGTGGGATTTAACTGGCCCCAACTAGGCGAAAAAAGAATTTGTGCGCGTGAGCTGAGCTGATGATCCGTCATCATGGCACATGCCCATTCATAATCTTCGCGACTGCACAGCACAAATTTAATTTGGTCGTCGGCTTTAAGATATGGCAGGTTAGACAGTTTGTTCTTGTCACACTCACCGGAATCTGGCGTTTTTAAATCCATCACCACCATGACGCGTTGATCAATTGCCGAAATATCGCGAGCGCCACTGGTTTCTATGGATACGGCGTGTCCTCCATCACACAAGGCTTTTAGTAAGTCGATACAGCCCGGTTGTGCCAACGGTTCACCACCGGTTACACAAACGTGTTGACAGCCAAAAGCGGCAACCTGTGCCAGGATCTCATCTATCTTTAACATGTTCCCGCCGCTGAAGGCATAGGCTGTGTCGCAGTATTGGCAGCGAAGCGGGCATCCAGTCAGGCGAACAAAGACCGTTGGCAAGCCCACGGTGGTGGACTCGCCTTGCAAGGAATGGAATATTTCAGTGATACGCAATGATTTCATTGGTTTTTTAGTGCCTCTAATTTAGTGTTTGCAAGACGCGCGGTGTCGGTGTCAGGATAATTTTTTACAACCTCCTGCAATTTCAGGCGTGCTTCAGCTATTTTTCCAGAGGCCGCTAATGCATAACCAATTTTTAACAAGCTTGCGGCACTTTTGCTAGATGAGGGGAAGTTGATCAAAACCGCGTTAAAATGCGCAATTGCTTCTGGATATTTGGCTTTAATCATATAGAGTTCGCCTAGCCAATACTCTGCATTTGCAGTGTATCCGCCACGGGGGTATTTGGCGACAAAGGTTTGCATCGCGTTTAATCCCTCATCAAATTGTTTGTTTTTAACAAATTCATACGCCGCAAGATAGCTGATTTGCTCATCGGCGGGGTTGATTCGTACGACACTCACAATGGGCTGCTTGATGGGAAGTGAAGACATGGATGGGATGACGACATCCGGTGCCACCGGGGGTGTTCCTATGCTCAGATCGGTTGTGGTTGGGCTGGTATTGGCAATGCCTTTTCCTGGTATCTCGCGCAAGCGCGCGTCTAAGTCTTTATAAAAAGAGAGTTGTTGTTCTTGCAGTAATTTTAGCGTGTGGGCTTGCACGTCTAATTGACCGCGTAATTCTTGTACTTCTTGTTGTAACCCTTGAACCTTATCAAGCAAACCTACGTTGCTATGATTACCCGTGCCTTGGTCATCTTTGGCCAGTGCCGGTTCTTCAGCGCGATTATTGAAATCGCTGCCATCATGAGCAACAGGAGGCTCATACGCCCCCTGTTGTTCCTCGAGAAGCGCATAATTTTCGCTGTCATCCACTACCGAGGCTTCAGAAAAAGCATGGATCGGAAGAAGTGTCGCACAAAAAAAAGCAGCAATCAGGAGTTGTTTGATCATCGTGTTGACTCGTATGTCAATTCAGCGCGTCTGTTTTGGGCATGAGACGCTTCATCATGGCCTAAATTTGCAGGACGCTCTTTGCCATAGCTAACGACACGAACTTGCTGGCGGTCAACACCGGCCATACGCATGATGTCTGCTACTGTGTTTGCACGGCGTTCGCCCAGTGCCACGTTGTATTCACGGCTGCCGCGTTCGTCGG
>CAMAYA010000167.1 GCA_945862275.1 Legionella genomosp. 1
ATAATTATTTTAATTTTGTTGAAACCTCAACAAAAATGTTAGAAACAATGGAAGATTTGTTAATCAATGATCCTGAATCGGTTAATCTAAAAGAAATTTATACCATCAAACGGCATACATTGACCTTGCGTAAAACAATTACGCCGTTAAGAGACATCATGCATCTATTGCTGGATGATCCTAGCGAGTTAATTGACGAAAATTATCGTCTTTATTACCGCGACTTACATGATCACACCATTCGCTTGCTCGAGTCGGTTGACCTACATCATGACATGACGACAGGCATGCTGGAAATTTATTTATCAACGTTAAATAATCGCATGAATAAAACCATGAAAATACTGACCCAATTTGCCAGCATTTTTATCCCACTCACGTTTATCGTCGGGATTTATGGCATGAATTTTACCTACATGCCCGAGTTAAACTACCATTATGGTTATCCAGCTGTACTAACAGGAATGGCATTGCTCGCAGGGTTCATGTTGTACTATTTTAAACGAAAGAAGATATTTTAATGCTCCTGGGCCAAGGCCCAGCCTACGTCCCACTGCCTTCGTCCTGCGTGTGATGAAATGGATCCATTCCCCCAGCTTCGTAGGTTGGACCTCGGCCCAACAATTGTGCTAAACTGTTTTATGCTCATACTCACACAAGTCTCTAATAATACATTCAGTGCAGTGTGGTTTTCGCGCAACACAAACATAACGACCATGTAGGATTAACCAATGATGCGCATCGTGAATGAATTCTTTATCAATTGATTTAACCAGCGCTTGTTCAACGGCTAATGGCGTTTTACCCCGGGCTATACCAGTTCGATTTGCAACTCTGAAAATATGAGTATCAACGGCTATCACCGGTTGACCAAAGGCCGTGTTTAAAACCACATTTGCTGTTTTCCGCCCAACACCCGGGAGTGCTTGTAGTGCATCTCGTGTTGCCGGCACATCACCGTCATGGCTACCTAATAGCAATTGACAGGTTTTGATGATATTTGCAGCCTTACTATTATATAACCCGATGGTTTTAATGTGGATTTTAAGTCGTTCTAAACCCAATGCCAGGATGGCTAGCGGTGTATTGGCAATAGGAAACAAGGTTGCAGTCGCTTTATTAACACTAACATCCGTTGCTTGCGCAGAAAGGATCACTGCAATGAGTAATTCAAAGGTCGAATGATAATGCAATTCGGTCGTTGGATGAGGCGTTTGGGCGCGAAATCGCTCAAAAATAGCACGGCATTTTTGTTTGTTCATTTTTTCTAGGGGGTTCCCTTAGGGGAGGCACTGTAATTAAATCACCAATTTGGTGCCCAGATTGTTGTTAGCTTGCCCTGATCGGATCCATGAAAGAGCGCAGGTGTACTTGTTGTCCATCGAGCTGTTTAGTGGAGCCGATCGGGGCACGATGACGGCAATATGGGATGCCAAATTGGTGATTTAATTACAGTGCCCCCCCCTTAGCCTTTATACGATTTAGGGCTTGTAAAATATAATCCTGCTTAGCCTGTTTGTCATGCCGCTCACCATCGGTCATTGGAGCCAATTTACGCTTTTCTCGATAAGCTTGCTGCTTATCATGCTCGTCTCGCAGCAAACGCACTTGCTTGGCATTAAAATGCTCACGCGCCACCTCATGTGAATACTCGGGAGAAGGTAACGTAACCATCTCGATGCAATCGACTGGACAAGGCTCAACACAAAGACCGCAACCCGTGCATTCATGATTAATGATGCTATGCATTAATTTGCCCGCGCCGATAATGGCATCCACAGGACATGCCTGTATGCATTTAGTACAACCAATACATTCTGCCTCCCGAATCACGGCTATTGCGGGTTCGCGGGTGTTTTCCACGGCTTTTGCAAGATAAGGTGTCGGATCAATATGAAGTAAAGCACCTAAGGCTTTAACGGTCTCAACGCCACCGGGTGGGCAACGATCAATCGGCGCACTGCCCAGCGCTAATGCTTGTGCGTAGGGCATGCAACCAGGATAACCACACTCACCACACTGCGTTTGAGGTAGCAGTGCATCAATCGCTTTAATGATCATTTTGTGCCAACATCGCGTCAATTTTAACTTGCTCAACACGCGTCATCAACGGTACGAAGGTGTTGATAGTGTGGTCAAGTAACGGTTTATCAATGCTGCTCCATCTTAATGGCTCGCAATTTAAAAATTGTTCCGAGGCCATCGTCATTTCCGGTAATACCGGCTTCAAATACGTCATCAACACACGAAACAAATTCAACCCCATCGTGCAAATGGCTTGCACAGCAGGCAGATTCTCTGGCGTTTTAGCCAACGCCCACGGTTTATTGGTATCAATGTACTGATTAATTCGATCGCCGCACTCCATAATATGACGAATTGCTCGCGCATAATCGCGTTGTACAAAAGCATCGATAATTGTTTCACGAGCAAGGCATATTTCTTGATAAAGCTCAGGCTCCAGAAGTGCGCTCGACAGTTGATTATCAAAACGTTTATTAATAAAGCCCGCACAACGACTAGCGATATTAACGACTTTGCCCACGAGATCGGCATTCACACGATTGGTAAAGTCCGCGAAATTCAAGTCAAGATCATCGACCCGCCCATTTAATTTTGCAGCAAAATAATAGCGTAAATACTCAGGATGCAAATGAGCAAGATACTGACGGGCTTCGATAAAAGTACCCCGTGATTTTGACATTTTTTGACCGTCAACGGTTAAAAATCCATGCGTAAAAATTGCTGTTGGCAAGCGATGGTCACTGCCCGCCAATATTGCAGGCCAAAATAATGCATGAAAATAGACAATGTCTTTACCCACGAAATGGTACAATTCTGTCGTTGAGTCCTTAGCCCAAAACTCGTCAAACGAGGCCTCATGTGTTTCACAATATTTTTTGAAACTTGCCATATAGCCAATCGGCGCATCCAACCAAACATAAAAATATTTATCCACAGTGCCTGGAATCGCAAAACCAAAATAAGGTGCATCGCGGGAAATATCCCACTGTTTTAAGCCTGCAGTAAACCATTCATCCAGTTTATTGGCTACTTCGGTTTGTAAATGTCCATTGCGCGTCCAATCTTTTAGTAACTGCTCATAACGTGGTAAATCGAAAAAATAATGTTCTGATTCTTTTTCTATCGGTTTTGCGCCAGAAATCGCAGACACGGCATCCAAGAGATCCGTCGGCGCATACGTTGCCCCACAGGATTCGCAACTATCACCATATTGATCCAAGGCACCACATTTAGGACACGTGCCTTTCACAAACCGATCCGGTAAAAACATTTCTTTTAACGGATCATACGCTTGGCTTATGGTTTTTTTCACAATATCGCCGCGTGCTTGCAATTTAGCGTAGATGTTAACGGCCAACGTTTGATTTTCGGCAGAATGCGTCGTGTGATAACAATCATAGTCGATATGAAAAGCAGCGAAATCGCGCTCATGGCTTTGTTGCATCTGTGCGGTTAATGCTTCTGGTGTAAGACCTAACTGCTCTGCTTTCAGCATGATGGGCGTACCATGCGCATCATCACCACAAACACTGATGCATTGATGTCCAAGCATTTTATGCGTACGCACCCATATATCCGTTTGGATGTGCTCAACCAAATGCCCTAAATGCAAATGCCCATTGGCGTAAGGCAACGCGCTGGTCACCAGCAT
>CAMAYA010000168.1 GCA_945862275.1 Legionella genomosp. 1
GTGCCAGGTTCGTTTTATACGTGGGTTCTTCAAGGCTTGTTTAAACCCTATTCCAAGGCCTGCGAGTATTATCAGTAGATAAAGACCATATGATTTAATGAATTCACTAATATTAATCAGCACAAGGGTCATGCTTGGCAATGATTGACCACTGCTGGTGAATACTTCAATGATTTTTGGTACAACAAAGGCCAATAAAAAACCGATGATGCCCGTGGATACAACGATCATGAGGGATGGGTAAATCAGTGCTTGTTGAATTTTTTGGCGTGTTTGTTGTTGATTTTCAGTGTAATCGGCTAATTTATCCAACACCACATCCAATCGCCCGGTTTGTTCACCAGCGGCCACCGTTGCCCGGTATAATTTAGGAAAGGCTTGTGGGTAATCACCCATGGATTGGGCCAGCGAATAGCCTTCCATTACTTTAGAGCGCACGCCAATAATGAGCTGGCGTACGGCGGTTTTTTCAGATTGCTCGCCCACGCCGCGCAAGGACTCTTCCAGCGGAATACCCGCGGCGAGTAATGTGGCCAATTGGCGCGTGAGCAGTGATAAATCGGCGGCGGACAATGCATCACGGTGTTTTGTCAGCGCGCGTTTTTTTAACGTGTGTATGTGAAGAGGAACAACGCCTTGTTCGCGCAGCAATTGACGGGCATGCCGTTCAGAGTCGGCTTCAATGACTCCTTTGATGGTGCTCCCTGATTTCTTTAGCGCTTGGTACTGGTATGCGCCCATGATATCCTGATTTCTTTTTATTGATAAGTTGGTTTATTATACCGGGATTCATCAGTCACTTATAGCCAATCCGGAGACAGTAATGAGTAAAAGCGCACTACTTGCAGCGATAAAAGAACATGATGTTAAATTCATTGACCTGCGGTTTACGGACACACGTGGGAAAGAGCAGCACATTACCATTCCTGTTTCGGCGGTGGATGATGATTTTATTGAAAATGGAAAAATGATTGATGGTTCGTCCTTCAAAGGATGGCAAAAAATTCACCAGTCAGATTTGGCATTATTGCCCGATCTAAATCATATTTTGCCGGATCCATTTTATCAAGACAGTACCTTGTTTGTTCGTTGCAACGTGGTTGATCCTCAAACCATGTTGGGTTATGAACGTGATCCTCGTTCCTTGGCACAACGCGCTGAACATTATTTGAAGTCCACTGGCATTGCGGATCAAGTCTTTTTTGGGCCTGAGCCTGAATTTTTTATTTTTGATGACGTGCGCTGGGAAACGAATATCAGTGGGGCTTTTTATAAAATTGACTCAGAAGAGGCACAATGGAATTCAAGCAAAGTAATCGATGGCGGCAATACAGGTCACCGTCCGCCCGTTCAAGGTGGTTACTTCCCATTGCCTCCCATTGATTCATCACAAGATATTCGTTCAGCCATTTGCTTAACACTGGAATCGCTCGGGATTGTGGTTGAGGCACATCATCATGAGGTCGCCACAGCCAATCAGTGCGAAGTGGCCACGCGTTACAATACATTAACCAACAAAGCCGACGAACTGCAAATCATCAAATATGTGGTGCGCAACGTGGCTCATAATTACGGCAAGACAGCCACCTTTATGCCCAAACCATTGGTCGGTGATAACGGCAGCGGCATGCATTGCCATCAATCGTTGGCCAAAGATGGCGTGAATTTGTTTGCAGGCGAGCAATATGCAGGTTTATCTGATATGGCGCTGTATTATATTGGCGGCATTATTAAACATGCGCGTGCATTAAACGCGTTTACCAATCCTGGCATTAACAGTTACAAACGCCTGGTGCCTGGGTTTGAAGCGCCTGTGTTGTTGGCTTACTCTGCGCGCAATCGCTCTGCCGCCATTCGTATTCCGCATGTGAACAATCCTAAAGGACGGCGCATTGAAGTGCGTTTCCCAGATGCAACGGCAAATCCTTATTTGGCGTTTTCCGCCATGATGATGGCAGGATTAGATGGGATTCAAAATAAAATTCATCCAGGTCAACCCATCGATAAAGATTTATATGATTTACCGCCGGAAGAATTGGTGGATGTTGCCACTGTAGCGGATTCATTGGATCAAGCTGTTGAGTCCTTGGAGCGTGACCATGACTTTTTATTGCAAGGGGATGTGTTCAGCAAAGGATTTATTCAAAGCTGCATTAAACTACGCAAAGCGGACATTGCGCGGGTACGAAGCTTGGTGCATCCGTTCGAATTTGAGATGTACTATAGTGATTGATTGATAAAAAACGAAAGCCCCCCTTGAAAAAATCACCTTGTATCCTCATATAGGAGGGGTGATTTTTTTAATTAAGGAGCTTTTTCATGCCAAGCAAGCAACAGACATTGGGTTTTCAAACAGAAGTCAAACAGATGCTAAATCTGGTTGTGCATTCGCTGTATAGCAATAAAGAGATTTTTTTGCGTGAGTTGGTATCGAACGCATCGGACGCATTGGATAAACTGCGTTTCTTGGCATTGGCGAATGGGGCGCTGTATGAAGGTGATCCTGATTTGCGCATTACCATTGAATTCAATGAAAAATTAAAAACGCTCACCATTTCTGATAATGGCATCGGCATGAATTGGGATGAAGCGGTTGAGAACCTAGGCACCATTGCAAAATCCGGTACCAAAGAATTTTTAAGCCACCTGTCGGGTGAGAGTGCCAAAGATTCACAATTGATTGGTCAGTTTGGGGTGGGGTTTTATTCAGCCTTTATAGTTGCCGACAAAGTGACCGTGAAAAGCCGACGAGCAGGTTTAAGCGCGGATGAGGGCGTTATCTGGGAATCAGCCGGTGAAGGTGAATTTACCATTGGGCAGATTAAAAAAGCCACTCGCGGTTCGCAAATTACATTGCACCTGAAAGAAGGCGAAGATGAATTTTTGAGCGACTGGCGTTTGCGTAGTCTTATTACAAAATATTCAGATCATATCTCATGGCCCATCGTCATGAAAAAATCTGCTGAAGACGAAGATAAAAAAGAAGAACCAGTGTTTGAAACGGTCAATAAAGCCACGGCACTGTGGACCATGCAGAAATCTGAAATTACAGATGAAGAGTATAAAGATTTATACAAACACATTTCCCATGATTATCAAGAGCCATTGATGTGGTCGCATAATCACGTTGAAGGCAAGCATAATTACATTAGCCTGCTTTATATCCCCAGTCATGCACCGTATGATTTGTGGCAGCAAGAAGTGAAACATGGTTTGAAATTATATGTGAAACGTGTGTTCATTATGGATGACGCCGCACAATTTTTACCACGTTACTTGCGCTTTATTAAAGGGGTTGTGGATGCCAGTGATTTGCCACTGAATATTTCGCGTGAAATACTACAGGACAACAAACAGGTTGATTCCATTCGTACGGCATGCACGAAACGTGTGTTGACGATGCTTGAGAAAATGACAACACAAGAAGGGGACGTTTATCAACGTTTCTGGGATGAATTTGGCTTGGTGCTAAAAGAAGGCATGGTAGAAGACTTTGCCAGCCGCGACGTGATTGCGAAGTTGCTTCGATTCGTGACTACTGGTTGTGAGACAGCAAATAACACATCCGAAAAACAAACCGTCTCGTTAAGTGATTATGTTTCGCGGATGAAAGACGGAC
>CAMAYA010000169.1 GCA_945862275.1 Legionella genomosp. 1
ATAAAGCACATCACGCGCGATGACACGTATTTGTGCCATGACGAGAATGGTCGTGTGTGCTTCATGCCATCGTTGATTGGGGAAACGCTGGGGCAATTGGCGGCTTGGAATGTGATGTTCAGCAACCAGTTTACCCAACGGCCAGTTGCAGGCGTTGTATCCAGTGCACGGCTTCATCGCCCCGCATATTTAGGCGAAACGTTGCTACTGGAATCATGCATTGATTCCTTGGACGCTACCGCGGTTCAGTATCACAGTGTTGCTCGCGTGGGGGATGAGGTTGTCTTTAGTATTGAAGGCGCGCTAGGGCCTTTATTGCCCATGAGTGATTTCATTGACACCGATGAGGTTCGTCGGCAATTTGCTGAATTGGATAGACCCGGTGCCTGGCCTGCGTTCGATGAACATCCAAATACTGGCCTTGAGGAACCCCGGCATCTGGTGAGTCCTATGGTCTTTGATCGCATTTTTTTAAGCGAGCCTGGTGTTCGAATCTGTGCCGAAAAGCGTATCACGCGTGCGGCTCCCTATTTCCCCGATCATTTCCCCAATAAACCCGTATTGCCCATGACCATCTTGTTGGAATGCGCCTTGAATCTAGCTCGCGAATTTGTTGCACGAGCAGGGTTTGACGAACCCTATCAAATCCGAGAGCTCCGTAAAATGAAAATGAATGTGTTTGTTCATCCAGGGGATGTATTGATGGCTTATATGTCAGTTAAGCGACAGGATGCAGATGAATTGGTTTTAACGGTTCGCAGTGAAGTGGAGGGCAAACGCGTGTGCGTATTGGATGTGGTAATGACGGCGAAAGGGGATTAGATGATGACTACCAAGCGGCGTGTAGCCATAACCGGTTTGGGCGTGGTTTCCCCATTGGGCAATGATGTTCAATCCACATGGAACAGTCTAATGGCAGGTGTTTCGGGCATTGCTGAGATTCAGCAATTTGATGCAAGCGCGTTTCCCACGCGTATTGCGGCTGAAGTAAAAGGCTTTACGCCAGCGGCCAGTTTAGCCAATAAACACAATCGTTATGCGATGCCGCTCACCCACTTTGCGCTAGAAGCTGCCGTTCAAGCATTTGATGATGCAGGTATTGCGCCCACCGCACAAACCGCTGCTCGGTGGGGTGTTGTGACTGGGAGCGGCATGATGACCGCAGAATATGAATACTTGCATCGCTTTCAGCGTGCCGCTGCCACCGATGGCGAAGTCAATTGGGCACAATTGCAGGCCGCTTCAACAGAATTCAATCAATTGGTCGATTTTGGCAAGACCACATCAAACACCGGTTTGTCTTTGTTGATTCAACAATTTGGCATTCAGGGTTACGCCAGTTCCGTGCACACCGCTTGCGCATCCGGCGGGCAGGCACTGGGCTTGGCATTGAACGTGATTCGCCGAGGTGACGCAGACTACATGCTGGCAGGTGGGTTTGATTCCATGATCAGCCCATTGGGGGTGTCCAGTTTTTGTTTGTTGGGTGCGTTGTCTACTTACAATGACACGCCACATGCGGCAAGCCGTCCATTTGATGGCGCACGCAACGGGTTTGTGCTTGGGGAAGGCGCGGCTTTTCTGATATTAGAAGAATGGGATTCGGCGAAGGCTCGCGGTGCGCATATTTATGCGGAGTTGGCCGGCGAAGGCAACACGTTGAGCTCTTATCGTATTACGGATTCGCATCCCAACGGGGATGGCGCTATCCAAGCCATTGAACGCGCATTGCGGGACGCAGGCGTCAAGGCATCGGATGTTGATTACATTAATGCGCACGGCACCTCCACCAAAATGAATGACTTAAGTGAAACCAACGCCATCAAAGCCGTTTTTGGTGAGCGCGCATATGCCATGCCGGTCAGTTCCACGAAAAGCCAAACCGGGCATTTAATTGCAGCAGCCGGTGCACTGGAAGCGGTGCTCTCGGCGTTATCTATTCAAAAAGGCATGATTCCCATGACGGCAAATTTAACCACGCCCGACGTGGATTGTGATTTGGATTATGTGATTGAAGGGCCGCGTGAAAAAGCATTGGGCGCGGTGTTGTCCAACTCGTTTGGATTTGGCGGATCGAACAGTTGTTTGCTGTTCAAGCATCCTGAATTCAGAGGAGCGAAAGCATGAGTGAGATGAATCGCGTTTTTATAACGGGCTTGAGTGCGCTAACCGCATCGGGTGCTACTGCAGAAGACAATTGGGCGGCCGTTCTTGCGGGTGAGTCTGGGATTGATGAGATCAAGCAATGGGACTTATCCACTTGGACGCACCGTTTGGGTGGTGAAATAAAAGATTATCAACCAGCGAAAATGTTGCCAGATAGAAAATTGATGAAGGTGATTTCTCGCCAAGACGTGCTGGGCATCAATGTTGCAGTGCAGGCAGTGGAGCACAGCCAGCTAATGTCTTATCGTGAAACGCTCGAGTCAGCCGACGTTTTTAACGATGAAACAGCGGTTTTTGTTGGATCGCCCGGCAATAAATATTACCAACAATATGATTTTTTACCGCTAATAGCGAAAACGAACGGGGACATGCAGGCGTTTGCCACAGAACTCTTCAGTGAAGTGCACCCCACGTGGTTGCTCCGCATTTTGCCGAACAATGTATTGGCTTACACCGGCATTCATTATGGATTTACAGGCGTCAATCACAACATCGCCAATCACGCGGTAGGCGGCATGCAGGCGCTGATTGAAGCCTATCAATCCGTTAAGCACGGGCAAGCGGCACGCGCCGTGGTGGTTTCATATGATGTCGGTACGGAGCCACAGGCCCTGTTTTATTATGAAAAACTCGGCGTTTTAAGTGCCCAGCATTTGAAACCATTTGATGCAGATCAAGACGGCACGATCATGGCCGAAGGGGCCGCGGCATTCGTGTTGGAAAGCGAAGCCAGTGCACGCGAACGGGGTGCTGTTTGTTATGGTGAGATAGTCAGTGGAATGTCGGCCACCGAAGCCGCTGGATTATTTTCAATCGAGCCGGATGGGGAACAGTTAGCCGCATTAGTGCAGCGTACGCTGGAGGCTGCAGAAATCACCCCAGAAGAGGTAGGGATGGTGGTTGCGCATGGCAACGGGAACCAAAAATCAGACGTGAGTGAAGCGCACGCGGTTCATCATGTGTTTGGTGAATATCCCGTGCCCGTTACAGCGTTCAAATGGGCCATGGGGCATACGATTTGTGCCTCTGGTGTTTTAGATGCCGTGTTAGCAACGCTATCGTTGCAAAAAAAATGCGTGCCCGGCATTGCAAATTTGGATCAATTGACTCCCGATTGCATGGGGCTCAATGCGCATCATCAAACAAGGCCATTGGCTGCGGATAAACCTTATGCGTTGGTGATTAACCGCGGGTTTGCCAGCATGAACGCATGTCTCGTGATAAAATCCTGTGCGTGAGTTAGCTGATAGGATTCGTGCATTGCCTGTGTCCATGATGGGCAAATTCGTTTACCGTTGGATCCCGTGCCGTCGAGCCGTGGTCACGGCCAACATTGAACGCGTGTTTGGTGACAAACTGACTGCCTCTGAAAAAACACACCTAGCCCTTGCTTTTTATACGCATCTATTGACCTCCATGAAAGAAATGATTCAATTGCGATTCTTAAATGAG
>CAMAYA010000170.1 GCA_945862275.1 Legionella genomosp. 1
AGCCCGTCGTAGTAGTAGTGCAGCCCGTCGAAGTGCAAAGGCATACAACAGAACAGATGCACCAGTTACTGAGCGATATACGAACAAAATCAGGGGAAAAAGAACAAACCATGGAGAGTCCGGAAGTGAAAAGTCCGGAACCGCGCAACGGATGACTACCGGGCAACCACCGATGCAGTCATGCGAGACACACACGTTTGTTTACCCGCATCATTATAGATATCAATATGCCAGACCTGGGTCGTACGACCAATATGGACAGGTCGCGCCACAGCCTTTAATACGCCCTCTCTTGCAGGGCGAATATGATTGGCGTTGATCTCGAGACCCACACAATAAAACCGTTCGATATCCACCACCACATTGGCGGCGGTGCTCGCTACGGTTTCAGCCAACACAACGTTCGCTCCCCCGTGCACAATGCCTAGCGGCTGTTTTATGTAGGACGTCACGGGCATGATAGCGGTGAGGGAATCCTCCCCAACGTCAGTAAATTCAATGCCAAGGTGGCAGGCAAGGGTATTTTTACCGCGTTGATTCAAATCATCTGCCGTAAAGGGCTTAAACCAGATGCTCATCATAATAATCCATCAAAAACGGGATCTAATGCCTGAAGTACCGTCGGTGTGTCACGCAAGGCAAAAATGCGTTGATGTTTTTTTATTTCTTTTAATTGTGACGCCGATTTCTCATGAGAGGCATCAAATTGGAATAAAAATCGATCATAAGGGCTCACATACGTTTTATCAATGTCGTTCTTTGCCATGGTGTATTTTCCTCTCAATTTTTCTAGCAATTTTACCGAGTTTTTAATATAGTTGCTATGAATTTAATCGAGAGAAACTCATGTCCATTAAAAAAGCAGAACTACATGTTCATTTAGAAGGCACGATCACCCCCGTATTGGCTCGTAAATTAGCCTCTCGCAATCAATTGGTCCTGCCGCCTGGCCTGATTGCAGACGATGGGCAAAGTTATCTATCCCGTGATTTTTTGCATTTTTTGCAAGTCTACGACACCTTGGCAGCACTCATCAAAACACCCCGCGATTATTACGACATCACGTTCGATTATTTACGTGCGAATGCACTTGTAAACACGGTATATGTGGAAATGATGTACTCACCCGATCACGCGGAACAAGTCAGTGGCGTCCCGTCCATTGAGCATTTACACGCCATTCAGCAAGCCATTGATGATGCTGAGGCGCAATTTGGTATCATTGGGCGCATCATCATCACGGCCGTTCGGCATTTTGGTGTGGATGCATCCATTCGAGTGGCCGAACAAGCCGCTAAAGAATCCGTACCTTGTGCAACAGGCTTTGGTTTGGGTGGTGATGAAATCAATTTCCCACCGAAACTATTCAAGACGGCGTACCGAATTGCCGCAGAATGTGGGCTCTATTGCACCGTTCATGCGGGCGAATTTGCACCGGCAAGTGGCATGATTGAAGCCATAGAACACCTGCCAATTCAACGCATCGGACATGGCGTGCAAGTTATTCATTCGCCGAGCACCATGGATTTGCTGAAAGAACGCAATATTGCCTTGGAAATCTGCCCATCCAGCAATATTAAGCTCGGTCTGTTCCCAGACATGAAACACCACCCCTTCCCTCAGTTATTAGATGCCGGCATTCGCGTGAGCTTGAATTCAGACGATCCACCGTTCATGAGCACCACGCTGGCAGACGAGTACGCACGCGTTCAAGCGGCCTATCAATACAGCGATGCGGTGATGGAATCCATTACCACCATGGCCATTGATGCGGCTTTTGTTGACGATACAACGAGGCAAAGACTGCATGCAATGTAGGGTGGGTAAAGGAGCGCAAGCGACGTGCCCACCTTGACGCGCGCATTCTGGTGGGCACGCCGCACGTTACCCACCCTACCACAATGAGGTGAGAAACCGGATAGGCAGGGATCCTTCAGACTACATCGTCCATATACTGACGTAATTTCTTCATGGCATTTTTTTCTAACTGCCGAACACGCTCCGCAGACACGCCATATTGCTCCGCCAACGCATGCAATGTGACTGCTTTGTCATCCAGCAACCAGCGTTGCTGCAGGATTTCCTGGCTGCGTTGGTCAAGGCTCGCCAACGCCAAATGCAATTTTTCGCGACGCTGTGTGCCGCCATCATTTTGTTCAAATAACTGAGCGGGATCACTGTTTGCCGCAGCCAAGTAGCCTGCGGGTGCTGCTTTGTAGGATTCATCATCATCTGAATCATCCCCATCATAAGGCGCATCCATGGCATTTAAACGTTGCTCCATCACCAACACGTCTTCACGGCTCACGCCCAAATCGCTGGCCACGGCATCAATTTCTGTAGCAGTCATCCAGCCCAATCGTTTTTTCATGTGGCGGAGATTAAAGAACAATTTTCGCTGGGATTTGGTCGTGGCCACTTTTACAATGCGCCAATTTTGCAAGACAAATTCATGAATCTCCGCTTTGATCCAATGGACAGCAAACGACACCAACCGCACCCCTATTTTGGGGTCAAAGCGTTTCACGGCCTTCATCAATCCTATATTGCCTTCCTGAATCAAATCGTTCAACGGCAATCCATATCCTGAATACCCACGCGCTACACGGACCACATAGCGTAAATGCGCAAGTACCAAGGCACGCGCGCCTTCGACATCTCCATCATCCTGAAAACGTTGTGCGCAATCATGCTCTTCTTCAGCGGTGAGCATGGGGATTTGATTCACGCCATAAATATAAGCATCAATGCTGCCGACCGGCACATTGGGGGTCAATGACTGCAACTGCGAGGGCATCGTAATCTTCCTCCTATTGATCTAGCTATGGGTAAAAATGGCATCCTGGGAAAATACGCCTTATTATAGCCCAATTAGCACGAATCCCGCAAGACAGCAGGGTCTGCGAATTGCACCATAACTAATGTTACCGAACCAGATGATTTGATGCTTTTTATTAAACAACAAAATAGACTTTTTTTCGCCACTTCATACCAGATCGCTAAATTGTTGCTAGACTTATAATGAGACATCTAATTAGGTCAGTCATCATGAAACAATTGATCTTGCATCCCACAGACACCAGTCAATGGCATGCCTTGGTAAATGAAGCCCAAGCCTCTACGCGGTTGGTCTTAAATGAAAATACAGAAAGCTATTTGGTGTTTCTGTTAATGCGTTTTTCTCAAACAACGCAATTAATGGAATCGGTTATGGCACTTGATTTTCTTCACTCCATGCACACCCATGGCCACCGACAAATTGAGTTGCTGCGTGATGTGGGCGATAAAAGCCTCCTCTTGTGTGGCCTTTTTCCGGGAATGGCGGGCTGCCGTCATGTTAAACTTGATTATTTTAGTGGACTGGGCCAGGCGGCTTATTTAACCGTTGGTGAACTGCAAGAGCGCGACACCGCTGAACTGTTCTACCAACTCAGCCACCAATTTTTAAGGATGCAACAAATATTGCAAGCCATGCGCGGTGATTATTTTCAGTTCGCGCATCAGGACAGTGGTGTGCTCTCCTCGACTGATTTGACCATGCAATAGGGATGGAGTTTTGGATTGTTCAGATAAATCAGGTATTATAGGGGTTACGTGTCATCAATATTTG
>CAMAYA010000171.1 GCA_945862275.1 Legionella genomosp. 1
ACGCAACGCCGTGGAAAATGCCGTTCGTGAAATGACCACACGTTTTGATTTTCGTGGGGCTAACGCCAGCATTGAGCTCAGCGAGTTAACCGTCACCCTCAAAGCGGAATCAGAGTTTCAAGTGCAGCAATTGGAAGATTTATTTCGCACGCATGCCACCAAACGTGGGCTCGATGCATCGGGCGTTGAAATGCCAGACAAGCCTGTGCACAGTGGCAAAATGTTTTCTCTCACCATGACCTTTCAGCAAGGGATTGATCAACCCACGGCAAAAATCATTGTCAAGTCTTTAAAAGACAGTAAAATCAAAGTGCAGGCCTCGATTCAAGGCGAAAAAATTCGGGTGACAGGCAAAAAACGGGACGATTTACAAGAGAGCATGGCGCACTTGAAAAAAGCCGAGATTGATGTGCCCCTGCAATTTGATAATTTTCGCGATTAATTGTCCGAGCACGCTACCAAGGCGTGCGAAAACACCGAGAAAACATTACTGTTCAAGTTATTTTTTTACAGTCCATAATGGAAACTTTATGAACACTTACTTGTTTGGGACTTCAGGCTTGTTTACAAGCAGTACTGCAACCTTCGCCGGCGTCCTGAATCCAGAAAATCTTGCCGGTGAGACTATTCTTACCTGGACTCGTGGCTACCTGCTAGTGACTTATGCGTAATGTTTCATTCATGAATGCCCCATCAACCGATTCAAACGTGGTGAGATCAACCACATTAACAAGGCCACAAACAGCGCCGCCATGCCAATGCAACCAAATACGCGCGTATAAATCATCAATGAATCAAGGCCTGGTTGAACGGTACTGGCCAAAGCCGCATAAGATGCAACCGAGGCGCCCGTAAATCCTGCGACCGCAGACGTTAAAAACCAGGCGCCCATAACGAAGCCGGTCATTTTTTCAGGAACCAATTCAGCCACCATGGCAACGCCTAAAGCGGACACCAGCAATTCGCCCATGCTTTGAAACAAATAAGCCCCTACCAACCATCCAGAAGACACCATGCCATGGGTGTCATGCACAAACCGACAAAAATACAACGACAAAAAGCCCACCCCACAACACGTCATGCCGAGTGCAAATTTATATGGTGTGGCAAATACGATTCCAGCGCGATTGAGTCGATGGTAAACCATGGCAAATACCGGGCTCATAAGGATAATCCACATGCCATTCAAGGCTTGGAAACTCTGTGGATCAAGCGACATTGAAAAAAAATGGGCATGCACATTGTTCACCGCAAACAGGTTAAGCGACATCGGCATTTGTTGATACAATGTGAAAAATGCCACCGCTTCTAACATTAAAATAAACGCCAACAGCATGCGCATGCGAGACGACTGGTTTTCGTGACGCATGTAAAAAAAATACACCGAAACCACGCCTAATGTCACCCACCAAAGGATATTTTTAGCAAGAATAACGTGTTGCAACAGATAGGCCGAGGCAAATGCAAGGCCCATCACACCGAAGACCACGAGCCCCCATTGCCAAGCACGAATGATGTGATCATCCGCAGGCGTGTGAATCCCCGTGATGTGCTTTCGCTGAAAGCCATAATTGGCCAACCCTAGCAAGATGCCTAAAAAACTCGCGAAATAGGCATATGGGTAACCATAAAGGCTAGACAATGCGGGCCCTGCAAACAGTGCCACGATTGCGCCTAAATTGATGGCCATGTAATAAAGGGTAAAGCCCGAGTGCAAGCGGGAGTCATGTGAGTCATATGATTTAGCCAATAAATTGGATGGATTGGCCTTGAACAAGCCGCCGCCTACACAAATTAACGCGAGCGCATAGTAGATACGCTGCTTATCCGCCAAGGCCAAGGCCAGATAACCCACCGCAAGAACGATTAATCCCAACACCAACGTACGCTTAGTACCCAGTACGCGATCGCCCAAATAGCCGCCTAACGCCACCAAGCCATAAAGTAACGCTGAAAATGCCCCGAAAGTCGCGTAAGAATCTTGATAAGTAAGTCCCGCAAACCGCACAAAATACAAGACCAATATACCTTGAACCGTATAGAAACCAAACCGCTCCCAAATTTCCAACATAAAGATCATGTAGAAAGCGCGAGGCTGCTCACGAAACAATGTGATCATTATTTATCTTAAATCCGTGTAGATTGAATGCTAATTTATAGCATTTCGATATTTGATACAACACCTGATAGCGCTTGTATACAAAGGGGGTCTGCGCAATAATCAACAAATACTTAAAACACCCCCCACACGATGACGCCTTCATCTAAACAAACACTGCGTTCTACCTGCAAGAGTCAGCGACAAACGCGCACGTTTGCAGAAACAAGGGACGCCTCAAAACGAATTTCGGCCTCCATTTGTGCATGGCCTCCATACCGGCAGGCCAAATGCATTGCCATTTATCAAGCGATAAATGGCGAAATTGATTTGAGCACCATTTGGCAATCGGCCATTGACGGCGGGAAATCATGCTGTTTCCCAGCTATCAATGAAGATCAAACCTTGTCTTTTTTACCCGCAACACCCAACTGCGTGTTTGATAAGAATCGATTTGGAATAGCAGAGCCGAATATTCCGGGCTCACAAGCCCTGCCACCTCATCAGATTGATATTATTTTTTTGCCACTCTTGGCCTTTGATGTGCACGGAACCCGGTTGGGCATGGGCGGCGGCTATTACGACCGAACGTTGGCCTGCTCTCGCCCCCCATTGCTAGTGGGTGTGGCTTATGATGCACAGCGCAAACCCTTTATCGAGGCCGACGCATGGGATGTTCCCATGGACGTGGTCATTACTGAACGCACGATGTACTGGAGTAAATTATGACCCATTATTGGTTAATCAAATCAGAGCCTTCATGCTTTAGCTTAGACGATTTACGTCAATCGCCAGACCAAACCAGTCCGTGGGATGGTGTTCGCAATTATCAAGCGCGTAATTTCATGCGTGATGGCATGAAAATTGGCGACCTGCTTTTCTTTTATCATTCCAATTGCAACCCCCCTGGCATTGTCGGGATTGCCGAAGTGGTCAGTGAACCCTACCCGGATTACACAGCATTTGATCCGAACAGCGACCACCCTGACGCCAACAGCACCCCCGAGAAACCGCGTTGGTTTATGGTCGACGTTCGATTTAAAGCCCAGTTCCCACGCATGCTCTCTTTGGAGGCTTTAAAAACATACCCTGAATTGGAGAAGATGCCTTTGGTTCGAAAAGGCAACCGCTTATCGGTTATGCCGGTAAATGAACAGGAGTGGTCATTTGTATGTCAATTAGCCCGAGCCATTTAAACGCTCCTTTATTTTGTTTTCCGATACAATTGATGATACAATGAATTTTTTATTATCAACAATTTCTTTAATTAGCCACATGGATGTCGATTGATAGGGGCTTAAGCCATGCAAACAGATGTTGAAATAATACCCGTAAAGCAACAAAAGCAAATCGCTAGACGCGCAATTCTTGAGCGCACGATTGCGCAAGATCAAGACGCCATTCTAGATCGATGGGCACGCACATTGATTCATGTTGGCGGACAAGACGAGCCCGCAGATAAAGCCCATCTTCTCGCCACTCAAATCATGATGGTGGCCATGGC
>CAMAYA010000172.1 GCA_945862275.1 Legionella genomosp. 1
AAGGATTAAAAAATTACCTGGGCGGGAAATGGGTGCACTCGGATGTCAATTTAACGGTTAATCAAGGTGAAATACTCGCCATTATAGGCGGCAGTGGCAGCGGCAAAACAACCATTCTCCGCAGCATATTGATGCTTTTGAAGCCAACCGGCGGCTCGATTCATGTGTTTGGTCAAGACATCGCCAATCTAGATGAGCAAGGAGCCAATGCACTGCGTCGACGTTGGGGCATGCTGTTTCAACACAGCGCGTTGTTTTCAGCAATGAACGTGCTGGAGAACATCATGTTCCCCATGCAAGAGCTCGCAACGCTCGATAAATCGTTCATGAAACAGTTGGCCTTGCTCAAAATTGCCCTGGTCGGCCTGCCTGCAGATACGGCGAGCCAATACCCATCGGAATTGAGCGGTGGCATGCAACGGCGAGCCGCAGCGGCGCGTGCCATTGCCATGGATCCTGAGCTTCTTTTTCTCGATGAACCCACTTCCGGTCTCGACCCACTCAGTGCGAAGCAGTTTGACAAGCTCATTGTTTTTTTACGAGACACCTTGAATTTGACCGTTGTCATTGTGAGTCATGACATTGATTCCCTCAAGCGAACCACGGATCGCGTCGCATTTATTGGTGATGGCAAAGTCATCAGTGTGCAACCGATTGACGAATTAATGAAAAATAAACATCCTTTGATTGCTGATTACTTCAGTAAAATCTAAACTAGTAGATATTCTAACGAACAGAGGTACGGCACTTGGAATCCAAAACCAACTATTTTCTTGTGGGCATGATTGTATTGCTTCTCGCGGCAGGGCTTCTGATTGCAGGTCTTTGGTTGTCTGTTGGGTTTGATCAAAAAAAATATGATACCTACACCGTCTATATGCGTGAGCCTGTATCGGGGCTCAATGATGAATCGCCAGTAAAATACAATGGGGTGAAAGTGGGGTATATCAGTAAAATTGAATTAAATAATTTTGATCCACAACAGGTCAAACTACAAATCGACGTAGAGGAAGGCACCCCCATCACCACCAGCACGGAGGCCACCTTGGTGGCGCAAGGCATTACAGGGGCTACTTATTTAGGCCTGTCTGCCCGCTCATCCACGTTTATTCCTTTGCAGAAAACAGCAGACGAACCCTATCCGGTGATCCCCTACAAGCCCTCATTTTTTAATCAGCTGGAAAAAAACATCAATGACGTTACGCGAGGCATTAACCGCGTATTCAATAAAGCAAATGCCCGGTATATCAACAAGTCACTCGCTAACATCGAAAAAACATCGGAGATGATTGAGCAGAACAATACAAACATCAATAAAAGCCTTCAAGAATTACCCGTGTTGATCAATGCGTTGAAAGACAGTGTGATTAAATTCAATAAAACATCCGATGATATCTCCGTAGCGGGTGTG
The DNA here is from genome assembly GCA_945862275.1 of Legionella genomosp. 1. Lineage (GTDB taxonomy): Bacteria > Pseudomonadota > Gammaproteobacteria > Legionellales > Legionellaceae > DDPF01. The sequence continues at coordinate 1,412 of CAMAYA010000172.1, forward strand.
CTAGTATCCGAGACCATGCGCGCAGGCAGAAACAGCATTGATAAAATATCCCAACAAGCCATCCCACCCGCTGTCGTGTTGTTACGCCGTCTCAATTTAATCGCGGCAAACCTTGAGCAAGTCAGTGCTGAGATGCGGCAAAACCCAGCCATTATTATCCGTGGCAGCGCGCCACCCAAACCGGGACCCGGAGAAAAAAGATGAATAAATCAAGTCTGGTTCTATTGCTTAGTGCCTACTGGCTACTCACGGCTTGCTCGCCAATCCAAACCACTGTGAGCGACCAATACAAATTAGAGTCATTCAGTGCTAAAAAAATGGGCGAAAAACCCATGCCACTGTCATTGCTTGTCTCACAACCCGATGCGATTGCCGGTTATCAAACCGAGCAAATGCTCTATACCGACAAGCCCTTTGAACTCAGTCATTTTGCACACAGTGCATGGATTAGCAGTCCTGCCAACATGCTATATCCGTTGATCGTGCAAAGTTTGCAACAAACCCATTTTTTCTTCGCCGTAGCATCAGGTCCTGATGCCGATAAGGCCGACTATCGCCTGGATACGCAGCTGATTGAATTCAAACAAGACTTTCTCACCAAACCCAGTACCGTCAAACTCACCACAAATGCCGTGCTCACACACATCCCAGACAATCGCATCGTTGCTTCACGCATCATTCATCAGCAGGTCAACTGCCCTGAGGACACTCCCTACGGAGGCGTGGTTGCCGCAAACAAAGCCGCATTTGCGTTTACGGCCCAATTGGCGGGTTTTGTGGTTAAACAAGTTCGGCAAGATGGCCATAATTGATCGACAAGCCACGGGTTGGTTTATCTTTCAAAACGATTGTTTACTGTTGTTGAAAAATGATAACGCCTTACCTGGTGAAGTAGATCTCTCATCAGAGCGGTTTTTAAGGTGTTTTAATCTAGGTTGGTTTGATAACATAGAATATCACTTTGCCGAAATAGACCAAGAAGCGCCTATTTCAAATGCATTTCATGCAGTTCCACTGCGGCAAGCATTGTCTTTAGTTGGTTCAAATGGATACGGTCTAGCCGCTAAAGCTTATTCCATTATTAATTGGGATAAAAACCATCAATTTTGCAGCCGTTGTGGTGCTGTTACAGTACACCAAACAAAAGCGTTCGACCGCCTATGCTCTACTTGTGGGCCGCATTTTTTTCCACGCATATCACCGCCGATTATGCCTCAGGTGAAATAACAATGGACCCAGTTGAAATTGAAGACGCCGGCTGGTACACGGTTGATAACTTGCCGGGGCTACCGTCTACGGTGCTGAGTATTGCAATGAGGTTAATTGAAGATTTTATAGAAGTGATGTCAAAGGATACAAACAAACTCAACACAGCTTGATTTTTATTCAAAAATATCGTATTGTAGGCAAAATAACATTTAATTGGGCTAACGAAATGATGTTTTTTGATGAGCGCAGGGCATTTTTTACCCCATACCAATCACCGGATGAGTTCGGCACGGATTTGACGTATGTTATTACGGATCCTTTGACATCGCTCTGTCATTTTGCCATCCATTTTAGCGAATTTCTGTTGTGCTCTATTCCCTTAACCCTCGGCTTGATGTCATTCAATATCCCCCTCTTTGTTCTGCTGTCTTTGCCCATCGCCTTGAGTTTTCTCACCTTCACAGCACCCATGATCATTGCATTGGTCGTCCTGGCCGTTTTTGCAGCGCCCGCTGTTATTTCCCTAGGCTTGGCCCTGTATGATGTGGTTGACTTGATCTTGTCGCCGATTGTGGATGTTTTAAGGACCATCACTAATTTAGGCGCAACCCTCGTAGAGCAGCTTCCTACGGAAATGCCCTCTCTTTTTTGAGAAATGCACAGAAAAACACACAAACACGATTTAATATGGCGGTTTTCACTCAATTTATTCAGGTTGAAGCCATAGCGAAAAAACCAAAACGATTATACAATAAGGCGCGTCACCCACGCGCGATGATATAATCTATATCCAGTGCATTTCAATTCATCATTAAGGAAATAAAGAATGACCATTAGATCCGTTGTAAAATTAGGGCTGGTGCTATCTTGCGCTATCCTGTTCACAGCCTGCTCCAAAACACCCGGTGGTGCGGATGGCATGGGCGATAATGGTGGGCTGTCTGCGCATGGGCTCGGTGAATCAA
>CAMAYA010000173.1 GCA_945862275.1 Legionella genomosp. 1
TCCGCATGACCTGGGCCACCAAATTGTTCACAAAGTTGGAACTGGAACTGTTCACGCGCTTACGTGAACTGGCCGATGAAGAAGCCATTCGGGTCTTTACTCACAATTTACGCGATTTACTATTGGCCGCTCCCGCCGGTTCACACGTCACCATGGGGCTTGATCCTGGCATTCGAACAGGTGTAAAAGTGGTGGTAGTGGATGCCACCGGGAAACTACTCGACTACACGGCTGTTTTTCCACTGGCGCCTCAAAACGAATGGCATCAAGCCATCGCTTCTCTGGCCAAATTGGCCGCTAAATACCAAGTGAGTTTGATCAGTATCGGTAACGGAACAGGGTCTCGAGAAACCGAGCGCCTGGTGACCGATTTAATGAAAATGTATCCCGATCTTGCGTTAACCAAAGTATTGGTGAGCGAAGCGGGTGCATCGGTTTATTCTGCCTCCGAATTGGCAGCCCATGAATTTCCTGATTTAGATGTCACCTTACGAGGAGCCGTTTCCATTGCAAGGCGATTGCAGGATCCGCTGGCTGAATTAGTCAAAATTGACCCGAAAGCCATTGGGGTGGGCCAATACCAGCATGATGTCAACCAACCTCGCCTAGCACGTAGCCTGGAAGGAGTCGTGGAAGACTGCGTGAATCAGGTGGGTGTCGATATCAACATGGCCTCTGCAGCACTGTTAACCCGGGTCTCCGGGCTCAATGAAACGTTGGCTAAAAATATTGTGCAATACCGAGATGAGCATGGCATATTTCATAACCGCGAGCAGTTAAAAGCCGTGCCCCGTATGGGAGACAAAAGCTACCAACAAGCCGCAGGTTTCTTGCGCGTCATGAATGGAGACAATCCATTAGACGCATCCGGCGTGCATCCAGAATCCTATTCAATCGTTGAACGCATCTTAATCGATCACCAAGTTGACATGCCCCAAGTGTTGGGCAACTTAGCACTATTGCAAGCCGTGAACGCCACCCAATATGTGGATGACCAACATGGCCTGCCCACCATTTCCGACATTTTGCAAGAATTAGAAAAACCTGGACGTGATCCCCGACCTGCATTCAAGTCGGTCCAATTTAAAGAAGGCGTTGAAGCCATTGGCGATTTGCAAGTGGGGATGGTTATGGATGGCGTGGTCAGTAACGTGACCAATTTTGGTGCTTTTGTCGACGTTGGCGTGCATCAAGATGGGCTCGTACATATTTCCGCTATGACAGACCGGTTTATTACTGATCCGCGCGCGGTCGTCAAGGCCGGTGATGTGATCACCGTGAAAGTGGTTGAGGTAGACGTCGCTCGAAAACGCATTGGGTTAACGATGAAATTGAGCGACACGGCTACTTCCGTTCCGCATAAAAAATCAGTGAAACCAGATGCCGCCCAGGCGACACCCCGACCTAAAGCGCCGATATCCCGCGATAAAAAACCCATACAGCCCAAAGCCACCGTCTTTAACACCAGCATGGCGGATGCGCTGACGAAACTCAAACGTGGCGTTCTGCAATGACCGAATCGATTGAACGATTAAAAGAATGGGTGTCGGAAATGGCCTTGCTCATTGAAACAGACGAGGACCCAAACCCCGAACATTATACCTATTTTTTGCAAGACCCGACGCTCGCGTTGCGGTTGGTGGATTTGATCGATGCGCTAGATGAACAACAATTGGATAATAATCGGGCCTATTATTCTGCATGCATTTTTGCATTGGATATTTGCGTGGCCCAATTTCAATCAGCTATTGAAGGCAGGAATAAATTAGCCGACAGAGCGCTCAATCAGCTCATGGGGTACATGGCCACCGCCATCGCCAGCAAAAAACACTCGCTCAGTTTCTGGCTGCCTATTTTGAACGCGTTTTACGATGTTCATGTAGAACTCTCTTTCGATTTAAAAAATGCCTACCTGGATCTGGCCAATGAGGAAGATGACCTCACGCCCGAAGAAGAATTATCCCATTTAAATTCGATTCGTGATTTAATCGCCGAGCTCGCGGATCTTTCGGTGTTTGACATCACAGAAAACTTTTTTGCACAAAGTTATGCGATGCCTCCTGATTTTTTTACCGATCTAGTCGCTGATTTATACAGCATCGATGAAGGTGTAGACATTGCCTTGCTGACCCTGCTGCACCCCAACGCCGATGTGCGGGAAGTGGTCGTGGCAACCCATGAACACATCTTGCCCAATGTCACGCTAAGCTCGATTTCACTCACTCGGTTGCAAGCCATTAAACAATGGTATCCATCGGCCTATCATGCGCAGTTTAACCGCTGGATCAAAGACCAGCGAAAAAAGGGCGTCGTGTTTATGAACGCATCCGCTCCCCCTTCAGCCCTTCGTATGAAAGCCAGTGAGGTCGATGGCAGCGGAGCACAAGGTATTTTTGTTCATCTTCGGAACAACCGCACACACCGCCTGTGTGGGCTGTTGTTCAAACAACAAGTGGGTATAAAAGATGCCTGGGTCACCCCTTTGATTTCGCGCAAAGACGTGTCTCATTATTATGATGACGCGTTTGATGATACCGTGATGCTGCGTGATGTGGACCTATCCTACCTCGTCATGATGACCAACCATTTTTTGGCCATCACCATTGAAGACGGCGGCATGCCTGACTTGCACTTGCTGGAAATTCAAGAAGAATTAGGCCTGCATTTTTTACCTAGCAAACTCGATTTCAATGATTTAATTGAACAATTAGGCGTCCAAATCAGTCCGTTTACGGCAGAAACCACACAAGCCTCATTGAAACGATCGAAATCTTGGCCTAAAAATAAACGATTCACTGAATCTTGGTATATTGAAAATTTTCAAGTGGATAAACTGGTCAACCGCTGCTGTAGTTTTGTGGATGGGGTAAAGGTATGCCGGTTTGATGATGCCATGCACGCCGTTTTTTTGGATGAAATGGAATTGCACCGCGACCATTGGCTGTCCCATTTTTTATGGATCACGTTATGGCTGAAGTCGCGGGCACGAAAGAACGAGAAAACCTGGCAAGATAGTTTTTTTATTGCCTATGCCATTCATTCCGGCATGCCATTGAACGCCATTCCCATTATGGTGGAGATTTGCCGTGAGTCCGTTATCAACAGCATTGAAACCATGCAGGAACGGCGCACGCATTTAAACCAAGAGTGATGGATTACCGGTAAAACCCGCCATCACCATAAGCCCCGTGGCTACCGGGTAATTGAGTATGGCCGGTGTAATATTTATATCGTGGACTCCAAAATGACGGCCCATATCCATTGGAAATACCATAGTCTTCATCCATGACGGTATACCCCGTATATCCTGGGCTGTATTCATTATCGGGATCATACCCTGCTGAATCGGCGGCGCAACCACCCAAAAAGGCGGCTGATGAAAAAACAAGAGCAACCAATATCGTATGTTTCATGATCACGTCCCCTGTGTTCGAATTGTATAATTAGTATATGCACTGATTATACAAATATCAAACAGGTCGTGTTAACCTCACACCGGATCAGAGGAGCCTTATCAATAATGATAGCGGCACTGAACAACATAAATGGCATCGTCCGTTGATTTATAAGCAAGACGGTG
>CAMAYA010000174.1 GCA_945862275.1 Legionella genomosp. 1
TTGATGATTTCAGCGTTCTGACCGTTGTTTTTGACTATGGCCGGCCGCCCTTTAATGGGAATGATTTCTGCGGCCCAGTCTAAATTGATGCGATTAAATCGTGTACCCAACTTTGGGTACCTTCCTATGTGGTTATAGCGCCTCGATTACGCAATGCATGACCGATGGTATTTGCATCTAGGAACTCCAATTCCCCTCCCGAAGGAATGCCATGCGCCAGCTGACTGATGTGGGCCGCAGATGAACTGAGCAGCGACTGAATGAAGCAGACTGTTGTTTGCCCTTCTATTGTGGGGCTTAATGCAAGAATGACTTCTTTGATGCCTTCATCCATGACCAATTGTTGCAGTCGTGGCAAACCAATGTGGTCAGGACCTATCCCATCCAATGGAGAAATCTTTCCCATGAGTACATAGTAGCAACCCTGATAGGCGCTGCTTTGTTCAATAGCGGTAACATCAGCAGGATTTTCAACCACACAAAGCATAGTGAGGTCGCGCTTTTTACTGCTGCAAATCACGCAAATATCTGCTGACGTATAGTTGTTACACCGTTGACAATGCCGAATATGTCGCATGGCATCGTCTAGACAGGATGCTAAATGCATGCCGCGTTGACGCGGGTGCTGCAAGAGTTGAAATGCCATGCGTTGAGCTGATTTCGGCCCAACGCCAGGCAGACAACGCAATGCATCCACCAAGCGAGATAATGCATCCATTGCGTATTATTCTTTGTCTTCGTCTTTTTTCTGCATGAAATCAGTGGGAATATTCAGCCCTGCAGTCAGTTGGGTGATTTTATCTTTAGAGGCTTTTTCTACTTGACGAACCGCATCATTAATAGCTGCTGCAACCAAGTCTTCCAACATTTCAGGTTCTTCATCGAGCAATGCACGGCTGATTTTCACTTTCGTGACATCATGGCGTCCGTTCATGTCAATTTCAATCATGCCGCCGCCTGATTTGCCCTTGACGATGAGTTGAGTCAATTGTTCTTGCGCTTCTTGCATGCGTTGCTGCATTTTTTGCGCTTCTTTCATTAGATTGCCGAGATTTTGATTGATGTCCATGAGTGCCTCGCACGAGTATGGTTAAGTGTCATCTGGTCATGAAGAACCAGAGCCTGAGTTGATTATAGGTCATCTTTTAGCAATGCAATAGAGTTTTTTACTAATTCGCCTGAAAACGTTTGTTGCAGTTGTTGAAAAAACGGATCATTTTGCAGGGCGGATGTGGCATCTTCGTCTTGCTTTTTTTTGGCAACTTGTTTTTGTTGCATGGGTGAAGACGAGACTTGTTGGTCGCTGTTTAAAGTGAGCTTTATTTTTTCGGAATAGTATTGGCTCAGTCCTTGTTCAATCCTATTGAATATGGTGGGTGTAAATAACGATTGATGGCCTTTTGACACGCGTAACACAACAACGCCTTGTGATTTATGCATGAGCTCAGCGTTTTCAGCGGCACTTCGTGTTAGCCCTTGTAAATTGAGCTGGGTTAAAATATCCCTCCATGTTGCGGAGACTGGCGTTTGGTGGATATCAACAGCAATGTCCTCTGCGCCATTTTGAGGATGGATCTTCGTTTGGGCGGGGATGATAGGAGCTATTTGAGTCGTCTCTTTTGTTAAGGCTGGGGCTAAATCAACGGGATTGACCGCCTGATAAGCCAGTACAGGAGTGACTTGGGCGGAGGCCGGTTTAAACGTGTACATCCGTAGCAATGTCATTTCAAAACCAATCGCCATGGTAGGGGCCAGCGGCATGTCTTGCGTGCCTTTCAACGCGATTTGATAAAACAATTGGGTGTCTTCTGGCGTTAGTTGAGTGCTTAAATCCGTTATTTCAGGTGCGGGATTGATGAAAGGGTGGTTGCCTGGAATGGTTTGGCTCACGTTAATTTGGTGCAAGTAACTGAGCATCTCATCCAGTACATGGCGGAAATGTCCGCCTTCATCGCCAATTTTTCGACTGATGGTGATGAGTTTCTCTGGTGACAGCTCGACCAATGCGTTTAACAATTGCAATGCATAGTCTTGTTGTGTGTAGCCTAAGCAGTTATTTACATCTTGCGTGTGCAAATGATTGCCGCAGGCCGCAATGGCCTGATCCAGCAAGCTCAGCGCATCCCGCATACTGCCGCGGGCGGCGGTTGCCAATAATGTGATGGCGTCTACATCATAGGCTAGTTTTTCATCGTCTAGGATGTGCTTTAATTGCTGAGCAATAACAGGCGTTTGAATGTGTTTTAAGTTGAATTGCAGGCAGCGTGATAAAATGGTCACCGGTAATTTTTGCGGATCAGTGGTGGCAAGAAGAAACTTCACATGAGCTGGGGGTTCTTCTAGCGTTTTAAGCAGCGCATTGAAACTATGTTGCGACAGCATATGCACTTCATCAATCAAATAAATTTTAAAACGCCCGCAGGTTGGGGCATATTGCACGTTTTCTAAAATCTCGCGCGTGTCTTCAACACGTGTTTTGGATGCGCCATCAATTTCAATGAGATCGATGAAACGACCTTGCTCGATGGCCACGCAGGCATCGCATTCCAAACAAGGTTCGGCAGAAATGCCTTGTTCGCAATTGAGCGCCTTTGCCAGTAGGCGAGCAACACTCGTTTTCCCAACACCACGGGTTCCTGTAAATAGATAGGCATGATGGAGCCGTTGCTGGTTGAGCGAGTTAATAAGGGCTTGATTAATATGGTCTTGACCCATCAATTGAGAAAATGTGCGTGGACGCCATTTACGCGCGAGGGCAATATAGCTCATAAGAGGATTCACTGATTGGGCGGCAGCTCTAAAAGCCACACCTCGACGCTCGAATCAACTATTACCGCTGCTCCCTTCCGGGCCTGACGGGGTTCATAATCTATCGTCGTGAGGGGACCTAAAGAGCCACCATAGTTTGAAGCGATAGGTTAACAAAAAAATAAGGCAATAGCCAGTTCTATTGGTGACGGTAATCGAATAATATCCAAGATGACGGTTGAAGTTAATAAAAAGGGTTTCAAATAACATGAAAGCATGGCTTCCTAAACTATATAAATACAATGAACAAGTAAACACACACGACTTGCTTAAAATTTTAGCTGTAATCACCATGACCATCGATCATCTTGGAGCGTTTCTATGGGATGAGAACATATGGCTCCGCATTATTGGGCGCCTGGCCGCCCCCTTGTTCTTTTTTGTATTTGGAACAACAAAAAGTCGCGCATTCCATTATAACATCCTGTTCGGCGGCATTCTCATTACGATGTTATATTTTCGGCTCGAATCTAGATTCGTTATTAACATACTGGTCAATTTCGCATTCATAAAATACATTCTTAACCGCATCACACCTAGCCTTCTTCCGACAACATCGCTCATCATATTGAATTCACTGGGTGTTTTATTATTACCTATAACTGACCGATTCATCGAATACGGGACGGTTGGATTGTTATTTGCCGTTTCAGGACATTTAATTGCGCATGGAGATAAACGAGGGCTGTACTTTATGCTGTCTACGGTGTGCATCTATTTTTATGAGCAAGGGGTTTTGTTGAATATTTATTCTAATCCAGC
>CAMAYA010000175.1 GCA_945862275.1 Legionella genomosp. 1
ACTAATGCAATAACAGGAAACATATTATGAACTCACAGAAAGACAATTTAATTTACCATTTGCGGTCATGACATAGACATGATTCCCTGAAACAGTAGGTGCAATATCAATAGCTCCACTGAGTTGTGTACGAGAAACAATCTCGCCACTTTGGGTGGACAACAGATGCAGATAACCTGTTTTATCCCCTACAACCAAGCGGTTCCCCATCAATACAGGCTCCGAAAGCCCACGTGCTTTAAATGCGTCCTGCTTCCATTTCACCTGTCCGTTAGCCCTATCAAATGCCCACAATACGTCATTGCTGTCTGTCATATAAACGGCATTGTCATCAATACTTAAATTTAGGTAGGTGGATGCCGGTTTACTCCATATAAATTGGCCATTTTCGAGCGTGAGTGCCCCCACATATCCTTGATAACTGGCTAAATACACAACGCCCCCCCGAACAATCGGATCAGCATCAATGTCTACCAGGCGTTCAACATCGCTCGAGCCACTGGCATACGCGATGCTTCGCTGCCAAAGGACATGACCAAAATTAATATCAACGGCATCCAGTTTACCGTCAGAAAAGCCTACCAATACCAGTTGTCCCATGATGACAGGCGACGAGCTGGCTTTTAAAATCAGACTGGGCGACCCATGATCAGCAACCCAAATTTTTTCACCTGTTTGCAGATGAAATGCATACAAATTGCCATCAATCGTTTTCACAATGACTTTGTGATTGGCGATAGCAGGCTTAGATAAAACATCACCGGAAACCTTTGCATGCCAAATTTCGGTGCCATCGGCTTGTTTTAATAACACCACTTGAGATGCATTTGTACCTAGCGCAACAAACCCTTCTGAAACACTCGGTCCACTCACAATGCCATGAGACAGCTGCTTGGACCATATGGTATGCCCCGTTCCCCTTTCAAGGGCCTGCACCATCCCATTAGCATCGGCAGTGTAGATAATATTGCCGCGAATAACGGGCTTTAATTTTAAATACGAGCTGGATTTATTGGATTTTCCAATGGGTACTGACCACGCCAACGCCATCTTGGCTTTTGATGTAATGGCCGTCAAAGGCGATGGTTTTGGAGTATTGTCTTTCCCCAAAACATAATTATCGAGCTGTGTGCATGCTTGTAGGAGGGCGAATAACCCAATAGCCATCAATCGTATCTTCATAAATCCATTAAACCTTATTTTTTGTCGAATAGGTAATCGCTGCTAATGCATTGACTTTCATTTCTAAGAAAGGATTGCCCATGCCTTTCTTCTGAACACCTTCAGTCGCGTCGCGGTAAAAAGTCACGGCTTGCTCATAACGCCCGGTGGCTGCATAAATATCTCCCTTTAATTCGTTCACCAGGGGAAGATAAGCTGAATCATCTACCTGAGCCAGTTCTTCCAATGCCTTGTCATATGATTTTTCGGAAGCCAATAAACGTGCTAGGCGCACACGAGCGACTTGTTGCAAGGCGACGACCTTGGCGTGAGTGATGACATATTCTAATTGTTCCCGCGCTTGTGGGTATTTTTCACCTGCCACGTAAAGGCGCGCCAACGTCATACGTGCCGCATCAGCATAAACCGTCTGTCCATAATCCGTGGTTAACTGTTTGGCAAAACCTCGAACCCCTTTGTTGTCATGGTTTGAAAAAGACATCATGAGGTGCTCATAAGTATTGGACGCTTGTTGCGTCACTTTTTCTTCATGCCAATTCCAGTATCTTACACCGGAAATCGCCAACAATATCAAAGAAAACGACACAATGATTATGCTGTTATAACGCTTCCACCACGATTTAATGGCGTCTATTTGCTCATCTTCCGTCATGTATATGGACATCTCTTTCTCCTGAACTCAATCTAAATAAGATTTTATGTATTGATTCAACGCCTGTTGCGGCATGGTTTTTTGTATATCCGATTGCCGCAGATCCTTGACTGTTACCGTCTCGTCGCGGCATTCATCCTCACCAATAATAACCGCTAATCGCGCACCGCTCTTGTCGGCTTTTTTAAATTGGCTTTTGAAACCACCGCCAGCCGTATTAACAACCACGCCTCCTGGATACTCATTTCGAAGCGATTCCGCTAACGCCAATGCGCGTTGCAGTGATTCTTCGCCCATGGCAAGCATAAATACAAAGGGCTGTTGTTGTGTTGCCGGCTCTAAATCAAGGGCCTCTCTGAGCAGTAATAAGCGTTCTACACCCATTGCAAACCCAATCGCCTCCGTTGGCGCGCCGCCTAAGTGCTCTACGAGTTTATCATATCGGCCACCCGCACAAACAGTCGCTTGACTCCCTAATTTATCAGTCACCCATTCAAACACCAGGTGACCATAATAATCCAACCCGCGGACTAAAAATGGATTGATAGTATATTGAATCCCCAACGCATCTAATCCATGGCATAAATCTGTAAATCGTTGTCGACTGTCTTCGCCCATCACATCCATCATTTTCGGAGCGGACGCTATCAATGATTGCAGGTTTGGATTTTTGCTGTCGAGAATCCGCAAAGGGCTTCGGTGCAAACGTCGCTTACAATCGTCATCTAAACTATCAGCATGCGGTTGAAAATAATCAATTAATGCTTGGCGGTAGGATTCACGCTCGACCAAGGTTCCGAGTGTATTCACCTGCAATTTTACTGAATTAGTAATGCCCAATGCACTCCAAAATCTTAAACTGATTAATATCAATTCAAGTTCTATTCCAACACCAGGAATGCCTAGCGCTTCTACGCCCAACTGGTTAAATTGGCGGTAACGCCCTTTTTGTGGCTTTTCATGGCGAAACATAGGACCATGATACCATAATTTCTGTTGTTGATTGTGCAGCAAACCATGCTCTAAACAGGCGCGCAAACACCCGGCTGTTCCTTCTGGTCGAAGCGTCAGGCTGTCGCCATTGAGATCATTAAACGAGTACATTTCCTTTTCAACAATATCCGTGACATCGCCTATACTGCGTTTAAACAGCTGGGTCTGTTCTAACAATGGAAAACGAATTTCCTGATAGCCGTATGCATGCAAGGTTTCAGAAAACCTATTTTCTAAAAATTGCCAAGAAGTAGCATCAGAAGGCAGTACGTCATTCATGCCACGGATTGCTTGAATGCGTTCAGCCACCACGCTTCTCCAGGATGGTGTCTTGACCCGTTGAAGAAAGCAGCGATCGCATTTTTGATAAATCCGTTAATCTTATTTCTGTCTCAGATTGGTTTCGTGTGGGTTCTACTTGGCTGACATTCGCCGGGAACAGGTGTGCATTGTCTTTGTTAGCCTGCCACCAAATGGCTACGGCAACCAACACGACGATAGCAAAAATACTGGTTAACCAGCGAACAGCGTGTTCTGCTTTATGGGTTTCACGTCGACTTTGCCAGAGCGCTTTTTCAGACTTCCGATCCGTGTGATTTTCACGGTTAAACATATCCAACAAAGGCTGATGAGAAACATCCAGTAGTTTTGCATAAGCTCGTAAATACCCTTTGATAAATACGCCCTCTGGCAAATTTTGATAGTCATCTGACTCAAGTAATTGA
>CAMAYA010000176.1 GCA_945862275.1 Legionella genomosp. 1
CGCTCCGGCAACATGCGTATATTGAGGGTCGTTTACGGCTCGCATGAAATATGAATCAGACTCAGCATACCGCCCCTGTCGACACAAAAAAGCGCCATAGTTGTTCAATTGTTCGCCGTTGCTGGGGGCCGCCAACATCGCTTTGTGATAATACCGTTTTGCTTGTTCCAACTCACCACTTTTTTCCATAAAATAGGCCATGGATGCATTCGTTTGCGGTGAGTCAGGTGCTTCTGCCAGCGCCATTAGTAATTTCTGTTTTGCTCGCGGTCTATCACCCTGTTTTAAGTAAGCCAAGCCAAGTTGTGTATTGTATGAAGCGGCATCCTGATTCGGATGATTCAGCTCGCATGATTGCAATAAAAGAGCCACGACCAGGAAAATCAAATTCCGTAATTTCAATCCAGGCTCATTCCATAGTAAAGATGGGGCATTATACTCATTGATGAGCAGGATACAATTATTCCGGTGAAGAAAAATGCAATTTTTTCCAATCTTGTGCGCGACGTGTTTTATCTTGAACTTCGCCGGCCAATTGCCCACAAGCGGCGTCGATGTCATCGCCCCGTGTTTTACGCGTCATGGTCGTGATGCCTTTTGCTACCAATTGATCGCGAAAAGCATCAATCGCTGCATTAGACGAACGCTCATATTGCGTCAATGGAAACGGGTTAAATGGAATTAAATTCACTTTTGAGGGTACATCTCGCAATAATTTAATCAATGCAGCCGCGTGCTCAGGTTGATCATTCACTCCTTTTAGCATGACGTATTCAAATGTAACGACCCGTTTTGGTTCGTCTTTGAAATAGCGCCGGCACATGGCCATGAGCTCAGCCAGAGGGTATTTTTTATTAATAGGGACCAATTCATTTCGCAATTCATCTGTAGGTGCATGCAAAGAAACGGCAAGCGCCACTGAACTTTGCAGACGCAAGCGTTCCATTTCAGGAATAATGCCTGACGTGCTAAGCGTGACACGGCGTTTCGATAACCCATATGCATAATCATCCATCATGATATTCATGGCGGAAACGACTGCATCAAAATTCAGTAACGGCTCCCCCATTCCCATCATGACCACATTGGTCACCTGTTTGTCATGGGCGCCCTGCTGCTGCGATAGTTCACGAACAGCCAACCATACTTGGCCAATGATTTCTGCTGTGGATAAATTTCGGTTAAAGCCTTGTTTTCCCGTTGAACAAAAACTGCAATTCAGCGCACATCCTACCTGCGATGACACACATAACGTGCCGCGTTTTTTCTCAGGGATATAAACGGTTTCAATGCTGTTGCCACAAGCCAGTTTCAATAACCACTTGTGTGTGCCATCACTTGATTTTTGACTAGTGACGATCTCAGGCAAGCGTATTTCAGCGATTTGGGCAAGCCGCTCACGCAGCGCCTTGCCTAAATTGCTCATCTGGTCGAGTTCATTCAATCCAACCTGGTGAATCCATTGCATCAATTGTTGCGCGCGAAAAGGTTTCTCGCCTAAATCGCTAAAAAACTGGCGCATCTGTTGATAATTGAAATCCAATAGGTTGATTTTTTGATTCATGATTGATTTAAACTCGTCCACACAAATCTTGTGGTTCGAAAAAGTAAGCGATTTCAATGGCCGCGTTTTCAGCACTGTCTGAACCATGAACGGCATTGGCATCGATACTGTCAGCAAAATCAGCCCGTATTGTGCCTGGTGCTGCATCTTTAGGATTGGTAGCGCCCATCAAGTCACGGTGTTTAGCGACTGCATTGGGGCCTTGAAGCGCTTGAATCATGACAGGACCTGAAATCATGAAGGAGACCAGCGCATTAAAAAAAGGACGGTCTTTATGAACAGCATAAAAACCTTCGGCTTGCTCACGCGACAACTGAGCCATCTTTGCAGCAACAATGTTTAAGCCCGCTTGTTCAAAACGTGTATAAATTTGACCAATCACGTTTTTAGCAACGGCATCCGGTTTAATAATAGATAAGGTTAATTCAACAGACATTCCGAACTCCTGTGTAAGAATAAATCAAAAGTCCGCATTATACATGAAGATCACTTCATTTGGCATAAAAAAACATATGATTGTATTAAAAAACCGTTTGAATTAACCTGGATAGGTGAATTCAAACGGCATGAGGGCATCATGAAATCAGATGCAAACAACAGGAATTCTTTATTTAACAGCATAGAACAACAGGTTAGCACTTCAATCCGTCGATTAGAATTGCTTTGCAATCCAAAAGATCAAGCGCATGCAAAGCTACTCGATCAAGCGCTCGAGCGTTATTTTATGGCAGAAAAAAACGCTAATTTGGCCATAAACCTTTATGAGTCCTTCATCAATAGGCGCTAGAAAGCGACTGAGTCCAGACATTACTCATCAGTCTGAATGGGATATTGTAGATCAACCAGAACAATTTGCGCTATAAAATATAGGCCATTGATTCATACCGGTGGGTGTCAAATACACACTAACCATCCCACACGAACGTGTGCTATAAACAGGAATACCCCGTTGCTGATATGCTTGCATCACTTTTTGATGCGGAAAATGATACCGATTATCAAAGCCATAAGAAACAATGGCGTAATCAGGTTTTACGTGATTTAAAAATAAAGGGGAGGATGATGTTTTGCTGCCATGGTGCGGTACCACCAAAACAGATGAGGCCAACTGGTGACCATATGCGTCGACCAAGTCATCCTCGGCTAATTTCTCAATGTCTCCACTGAGTAATACACTCCCACCCTGGGTTGAAATGCGCAAAACACATGACGAGTTATTTTTACTCTTGAGAGCTGTTTTAGTGGAGAAGAAATGAAACAAAACACCCTCCCATTCCCAATCTGCATATTGGTGACAGGGGAAGCCCCGCTTGTAAAATACAGGGTTATCTACAATCAATTCATGAATAGGGTATTCTTTCTCAAGCGATGCCAATCCCCCACGATGATCAAGATCAGGATGGCTTATCACGACTTTATCCACAGTCTTGATGCCTATGGTTTTTAAATAAGGCACAACGACACGCTCTCCCATGTCGCCGCCTTGATAAAATTGAACGCCGGTATCATAGATCAGAGTATGTTTAGCCGTGTTCACCACCACAGCCAGTCCCTGTCCAACATCCAACACATCAATCCGAGCAGTTCCCTGTTTGATCCGTTCATGCGCCGGAAAAAAGCCCGCAACAGCAGTAATACACAAGATGGGTATAAAACGCTTCATAGGCAACAGTACCAGCGCACCAATAGATACCATCAATGCGAGTGGTGATAAAAATTGAGCGTACGACACATTCAAATTCACGCCCGCCAAGGCATCCACCCAATGAAGATAGCGTATTAAATACTGAATGGATCCCGTCAATAGACTAACCTGTAAAGGCAACACCAACCAATGACCAAATACAGTAGTCAACAGCCCAATCGGCACGATAATAAAACTAACCCACGGGATCGCCAATGTATTGGCAAACATTCCGTTCACCGCTCCATAGGAAAAGAAATATAGCGTCAAGGGCATTAATCCT
>CAMAYA010000177.1 GCA_945862275.1 Legionella genomosp. 1
ATCCAATCCGATTGCCGACGACATCAAAGAAGAACGCTTTCACCGATTCATGCAATTGCAGGCCCAAATCAGCCGGGATAAATTAAAAACCAAAGTAGGGTCACAGCAAACCGTGTTGGTGGATGCCATCCTGGATGATCACATCAAAGCACGCAGCATGAGCGATGCGCCAGAAATCGATGGATTAGTGTATTTGCCCCCCACGCCTGGGGTCCAGGTCGGTATGCATTTGGAGGTTACTATCACTGATAGCGATGATTATGATTTGCATGGCGAGTGTCTCGCATCATAAAACACCTGGCTGATCGCCAGCACCTCGCTCTCATGCCCATGCCTGGTCACGGGATCTCCCCGCAACACATGCTGGTGCAGCATGTGTTGGTTATCCCGATATGCCTTCTTTAAAATACTTAACTGTGACTTACTCAACACATGATGAAGAAACAGCTGTTGCAATTGCATCAGCATGTGCGTTCTCTGCACAAACTCCTGTTCCGGGTGCGCCAACACTAAATATTGCACTAAAAATGCAAGATCCAGCAATCCACCAGGCACTTGTTTGATAGACTCACGTCCAACCGATGCGTTGATTTTTTCACGCATCGTCAGCACCTCTCGGCGCAACCAGACCGAGTCCCGTGGTAAAAACAACACATCGAACTTGACCCGATTAAATTTAGCCTTCAATGCCCTAGGGGCACAGAGTATACGCGCACGCAACAATGCTTGGTGCTCCCAGACCCAGGCATTCGTAGACTGATAGTCAACAAATGCATCGACATGACTGACCAGTAACCCCGCTTCACCGGATGGCCGTAACCGGGTGTCCACCGAATACAGCACCCCCGTATGTGATCGCGTGGTAAGCATGTGTAATATTTTTTGTATCAATCGCGTCACCCGGTGCACGTCCTGCAGATCTGCGGTGTGCAAAAAAACCAAATCCAAGTCTGAATCATAATTCATGTCTCGACTCCCCAACGTCCCATAGGCCACAATAGCGAAACGCGATTTCACAGGGTAGCGCTCATTCATTTGATGGCAGGCACACGCCACAACGTGCACGAGGATGACTTGTGCGACATCCGACAAAAAACGACCCACGCGCGTAGCGTCACAAAATCCATATAATTCAGCACGAGCAGCTAATAACCAATGGGTCAATTTAAATTGTCGAAACACCTCATCCAGTACTTCACGGTCATCTGAATAACACAAGCGTTCCCTCAATGCGTGGTCTAATTGAGCGCGCGTTGGAGGCCGCCAGGAAGGCGCTTCGTCCAGCAACACTTCCAATAAAAAAGGCTGCTCCACCACCAATGCCGTGATAAAAGGGCTATGCGCAAAACAATACAACAAGGCTTGCAATGCCTGCTTGTTTTCCGTTAACAACGCCAAATAAGCGCTGCGTCCCACAATTTTTTCCAGCAAATGCAGCACTTGCAGCAATACAAAATCAGCAGCTTCCACCTGCGTGAGCTCACTCAGCAACAAAACCATAAACCGATCCAGGCGCATACGAACGGCATGGGTCAAATGTCGACAGCGCCCAGAGTGGCGAAACGCATGAATCATCTGATAGCATCGGTGCGCCTCTGGAAAGCCCAGGCCCGCCAACCAATGTTCAGCCATAGTCGCTTCTACGTGCCCCTGCCATACACTGGATAATTGATGGTTCAATTGACGAGAACGCTCTTCATCAGACTCAACCGGTCCAAGAATAGCCACAAAGGCATCATTGATGGCCTGCTGGTGTTGATGCAACTGCGTGACGACATCCACCCATGTGCTCGCCCCAATCAACAACATGATTTGTAGCCGCTTTATCTCTTCATCAGGCAAAGTATGCGTTTGTTGATCATTGTGTATTTGCAACGCATTCTCAAGCTTGCGTAAAAACAAATAGGCAGCCCTCAGAGCCTCTGCATCCGCCGGCAAAAATCCTGTCTCACTGACGGATTGAAGCGCCAACAGTGCATTTTGTTGCCGCAACCGGGCGAGCCTGCCACCCCAAATCAATTGTACCGATTGAATAATAAATTCCACCTCACGAATGCCGCCCGGCCCTCGTTTAATATCATCTAACATCGGGTTTAATTGTATCTCACGAACGATCATGGCCTTCATACCGCGCAGCGATTCAATGACACTCAAATCAGTATACCGCCGGTACACGAAAGGCATAATGAGGCGATGAAACCATGCCCACCCACCCCCCCCAACACGCGCGTTGACCATGGCGTAACGCTCCCAATCACGCCCTTGCTCTTGGTAATAGGTTTCCATTGCCAATACACTGCACACCAAAGGCCCGCTCTCACCATTCGGTCGCAACCTCAAATCCACACGAAACACAAAACCGTCAGCCGTGACTGCTTGCAACATTTGCATGAACTGCTGCACCACTTGGGTGTAAAATTCTTGATTGCTAATCGACGTCTCGCCATCGGTGACGCCTGCCTCTGAAAAAGCAACAATTAAATCAATATCCGACGAAAAATTAAGTTCCTGCCCGCCTAGTTTACCCATGGCTAATATGTAGCATTGCGCGCGCTCACCCGTCGTGTGGCAGGGACGCCCGAAACGCGCGAACATCTGTTTTTCGCAAAACATGAGCGCGTGCAAAATAATGGCGTCGGCGCAATCTGACCAGGCGGCCAGGGTGTCACGCGTGGTGGCCAATCCCGCCAACTCACGCAGCATTAAACGCAACAAATGGCGATGACGAAACTGACGAAGTGCGCTGGAAAACGTCATCGGTGGACGGTCTATCTGCATGTTACGGACCAACGCGTGATACGCATCAATACCCAACGCATCCTGACAATCATCTTGATCTAATAAAAGATGCAATGCAGTCACATGCCGCGCTGCATAATCACTCCCCTGCAGCAACAACGCTATCGATGCGATCAATGGATGAGCACGCATTGCAAATTGTGCTAAAAAAAGCATGCGTTTGGAGGTTAGGGGCATAGAAATTCAAAAAAAAAAGCGTATCATCATTATGACACCATTATATGCCTTGTGCATAAGACTCAATCCAAGGTATCATTTTTTCTTACCCTAACGGATGAGAGTAGGCAGTAAAAGGATGAAAAAATTATTATACGGGCTAGTGGCCTTGCTCCTGTTTCAAGCCCCAACACATGCCAAACTAAAGCCTTTACCACAGCCCCTACGCGTAGCCGTGGCGCGGTTTATCCCGCCGTTTGTCATGCAAGGCCCAAACAATACATGGGACGGGTTCGATATTTTCATCATGAACCATGTCTGCAAAGGACTTGAACGCACCTGCCAATACCTGCCATTGCCGTTGAACGAACTATTATCCGCCGTTGAAAACAATACGGTTGACATGAGTATCAGCGCCATTACCATTACACCCGATCGCTCACAGCGGGTCTCGTTTTCATTGCCTTACATGTTAAGCTATGGTCGTTTTTTAGGTCATGTGCAATCTAGTCCCGTGAACTTTACAAATGACCAATTAAATAA
>CAMAYA010000178.1 GCA_945862275.1 Legionella genomosp. 1
CCCTGTCCTCCACGCCCGTGATTATGCTAACATTCGGCAATTTCATTACCATAGGTCATTCACCATGGATAAAACCTACTCTCCCAAAACCATTGAAGAGGCGCGTTATCGCACCTGGGAAAACCACCATTATTTTAAACCCCGAGGGGATGGAAAGCCTTTTTGCGTGATGTTGCCACCGCCAAATGTGACAGGCAGTTTGCACATGGGGCATGGGTTTCAGCATACGTTAATCGATATTGTCGTTCGCTATCAGCGCATGATGGGTGCTCGCACGCTCTGGCAACCTGGCACGGATCACGCCGGGATTTCTACACAGCTCATCGTGGAAGGCCAACTGGATAAACAAGGGTTATCCCGTAAAGACATGACGCGTGAGGCGTTTTTAGAACGCGTATGGCAATGGAAAGAAGAGTCAGGCGGCAATATCACCCGCCAAATGCGCCGCGTTGGGTCGTCCGTTGATTGGACACGCGAGCGGTTTACCATGGATGAGGGCTTGTCAGCTGCCGTTCAAAAGGTATTTATTCAACTGCACGATGAAGGCTTGATTTATCGTGGGACCCGATTGGTCAACTGGGATCCGAAGTTGGGCACGGCCATCTCGGATTTGGAAGTGATTTCGGAAGAAGAAAACGGCTTTCTTTGGCACATTCGCTACCCGGTGGTGGATTCGGATGAATCCTTAGTGGTCGCCACCACGCGGCCTGAAACGTTGCTAGGCGACACAGCCGTTGCGGTTCACCCAGATGACCCCCGTTACCAGCATTTAATTGGGAAACAGCTGCATCTGCCTCTGTGTAACCGCACCATTCCGGTGATTGCCGATGATTATGTTGAGCCAGAATTTGGTAGCGGTTGCGTCAAAATAACACCGGCACACGATTTTAATGATCACGAAGTCGGTAAACGTCACCAGTTGCCTGTAATCAATATCTTGACCAAAAAGGGCACCATCAATAAACATGCGCCTGTTGAGTATCAAGGCATGGATCGTTTTATTGCCCGCGCACAAATCGTGAAAGATCTAGAAAAAGAAAATTTACTCGTCAAAATTGAACCGCACAAATTAAAGGTACCTAGAGGCGAAAAATCCAATGTGGTCATTGAGCCACTGCTCACAGATCAATGGTATGTGAAAACAAAACCCTTGGCGAAACCCGCCATGGAAGCGGTACAAAAAGGGGAAATTCGTTTTATCCCAGAGAATTGGAGCAAAACCTATTTTCAATGGATGGAAAACATCGAAGACTGGTGCATCAGCCGCCAGTTGTGGTGGGGGCACCGCATTCCCGCCTGGTATGACAACCATGGCCATGTTTACGTCGGCTACAGTGAAGCCGATGTGCGCTTCAAACACAAATTGGATGATGCCGTTCTTCTCAAACAAGATGAAGACGTGCTCGACACCTGGTTTTCTTCAGCCCTCTGGCCCTTCTCAACCTTAGGTTGGCCTGATCGCACGCATGAGCTTGAGCAATTTTACCCAACATCGGTCTTGTTTACCGGCTTTGATATTATTTTCTTCTGGGTAGCCCGCATGATCATGCTCGGCATGAAATTTACCGGAAAAGTGCCGTTTAAAGAAATTGTCATCACGGGTCTTATCTGCGACAGCGATGGCAAAAAAATGTCAAAATCCAAAGGCAATGTGCTGGATCCCATTGACATCATTGATGGCATTGATCTCAAAAGCTTGCTTGAAAAACGCACCAGCAATCTCATGCTCGATTCGGTCCGTGATCAAATCACAATCGATACAAAAAAACAGTTTCCCGAGGGCATTGCTGCTTTTGGTACGGATGCGCTGCGTTTCACTTATTGCTCTCTCGCATCGAATACACGCAATGTGCGATTCGACATGAACCGCGTAGAGGGGTATCGTAATTTTTGCAATAAATTATGGAATGCAGCACGTTTCGTCTTGCTCAACACAGACGAAGAACAGTGTGATTTAGGCGATGGCGCTTTCCAATACAGTCCTGGTGATCAATGGATCCTCTCACGCCTTCAGCACACCATTGAGCGGTGCCATCATGATTTGTCTACCTATCGATTTGATTTGCTAGCAAACACGTTGCATGACTTTATTTGGCACGAGTACTGTGATTGGTACTTGGAATTATCAAAATCAGTTCTATACGATGAAGACGCACTCGGTTCCATGAAACGAGGAACGCGTCGCACTTTAATTTATGTTTTGAATCAAACGCTAAAACTGCTGCACCCGATTATGCCCTTCATCACAGAAGAAATCTGGCAGCGCACTACAAAACTCACCAGTGAAAACACCGAAACCATTATGCTCAGTCGCTACCCGCATGTGGAAGTGCAATTCATAGAGCCCATCCTGGAAGAAGAAATGGAGTGGCTCAAAAAAATTGTGCAATCTATTCGGACCATTCGCAGTGAAATGACGATTAGTCCGGCCAAACGTATTCCGCTGAATGTGAAAAATGCCTCGCCCCAAATGCAATCGCGAATTCAAAAGTATTTACGCACGCTGCTGTCGTTGAGCAAACTGACCCACATTCATTGCATGGCGCCGGATGAACCGGTTCCCTTATCGGCTTCTGCTGTAGTGGGTTCGCTGGAACTGTTGATTCCAATGGCGGGAATCATTGATAAAGACGCTGAACTCCAACGGCTTGAAAAAGAACTGATGAAGCTCAACAAAGACATCGCGCTGGCAGAGGGGAAATTGAATAATCCCACCTTTGCTGAAAAAGCACCTGTGGATATTATCGGTAAAGAACGCGAGAAACTGGCGCAGGCGCAATTGGCCCGTGAAAAGCTATTGCACCATCAGACGACGATAGCGGCGTTGTAGGGAGACATACCTACTGCGTCGAGCGCGCATACGTCTCTTTAGCCAGTGTCAAACGCCGTTCTGCCTGCCCTAACTCCGCCTGAACGCGCAACATGCCATCGAGATTCTCATTGGCTTTTAAAGCATGAAGCGTGGCGGCCAAGGCATCCTGCTGCTGGCTCAACACGTCAATCTCTGATTGCATGGTTTTAAGCCATTGCTGGCGCGTATTGATTGCTTGTACACCAAAAGCTGCCTGTCGTTCCGGCTTTTTTTGTTTGGAATGCTGTTGGCAAATACGCACCAGCACGTTGATTTTCTTGGCCACACGATCGGCCAAGTAATGCGCGGCTTGTTCGTTTTCTTGCTGTTTGATGGTCTGAAGATCTGCATTGATTTCATCAATGCAGGAAGCGGGTGTGTACTCAAAACGACTGCGAAAAAGCCCTCGTGGAAAAAGCGTTGGATGCAGTACCGGCCCCATCGTGCTTAATTTCCAAGCCAGTTCTGGCAAGCGTGCTGATAAGCGCTGAATGGACGAGCCGATGGATGTCATACGGTTAGCAAGCGCCTTTCGCCGCGTGCGTTTAACCAGCCACTGATAAACGGAGGCGAGCACATGAGCAATAACCCAAGAACCAGCGT
>CAMAYA010000179.1 GCA_945862275.1 Legionella genomosp. 1
GGCACAATTATGTGTATCGATTGTTGTCCATGGTAGGGCTTGTTTGATGAGGTATTTCGTTGTTGCGTGGATATTACTACTAACAGGCCCCGCCGCTGAGGCTTCTGTGCGATTAAAATCCATCGCTCATTTATCGGGCTTGCAAGAAAATCCGATTACAGGCTATGGGCTGGTCATTGGTCTAGCCGGCTCTGGCGATTCTCGACGGAATAAAGACACCACACAGGCAATCGCTAACTTGTTGCAAAGCTTTGGTGTCAATCTCAACCCCAATGACATCAACAGCCGCAACACGGCCACCGTGATCATCACGGCCAATCTGCCATCATTTGCGCACCAAGGTGATAAATTAGACATCAATGTGGCATCCCTTGGCGATGCAAAAAGTCTCTTGGGCGGCACCCTTCTGGTGACCCCATTAAAAGGTCCGGACAACCAAATTTATGCGCTAGCCCAAGGCCCGCTGTCGATTGGCGGGTTTAAATATGACTTGTTTGGGAATGTGGTTCAAAAAAACCACCCCACAGCGGGTTTGATTCCGGGCGGCGCTGTCGTTGAAAAAACTATTTATAACGAATTACTGAATAAAGAAGGCGAATTGCACATGATTTTAAACCGTGCTGATTTTACCACGGCAGATCACGTTGAAACGGCTATCAATCAGCAATTTGGACCAAGCATTGCGCGTGCCCGTGGGGCGCAGGACATTGAAATTCACTTGCCAAAACAGGCGCATTTACACTTCATTCGATTTATCAGTGAGCTGGAAAATTTATCGATTATCCCAGATAACCTGCCAACTGTTGTGGTCAATGAGCGCACCGGTGTGGTGGTTGCAGGTGCTGATGTCAAAATTGATGCCGTCACGATTTCACACGGCAATTTAAAAATTGCCATATCCACCCAATACAATGTGTCGCAGCCGGCCTTTGTGAACGATTTAGGTCGAGGCGTTAAAACGGCCATTACGCCGGTGACGAATATTGATGTTCACGATCCAGAAGCCAATGCGGTCAAACTGCCGCAAGGTGCGACCATTGGGGATTTGATTGAATCGTTGATTCAAGTGCGAACATCCACGCGGGATATCATTGCGATTTTAGAAAGTTTGAAACGGGCCGGCGCACTGCATGCCGAACTGATTGTTCAATAGGGGTATAAACATGCGACAAGACGGAACCATCGACATCATCAGCTTGGCACTGGATGCCGCATTGATGCGACAAACCGCTATTGCCACGAATATTGCCAATGCCAACACCAAAGGCTATCAAACCATAGGTGTTGATTTTGAGTTGCAGCTCCAAAACGCCAACGAAACCGAGCTGGATGGCATCAAACCGGCTTATGAATACAGCAACAAACCCGCCTCAATTGATGATCAAATCGCGCTCAGTGTAAAAAATGCCACGCAATATCGCGCGTTGATCAAAGGATTGAATCACAAGCTGACCATTATGAAATTAGCCGTGCAAGGAAACAATGCATCATGAGTTACGATCAAATTTATGCCATTGCCAGCATGGGCATGACCGTTGAAAAAATGCGCGTGGATGTGGTGGCGAGCAACATTGCTAACCAGCATACCTTGAATAACGCTGACGGCTCACGCTTTCAACCCATGCAAGTCAATGCCACAGCCCAACCATTTGAATCCATATTACAGACAATGGAAGGCGGTGGGCTTCAATCAGCAACCCTTGTGCCTGAAAATTTACCGCCCAATAAAGTGTATCAACCCGGTCACCCCGCCGCTGATAAACACGGGTACGTCACCTATCCTGGCATCAGTACCATTGATGAAATGACGACCATGCTGCGTGCAACACGGGGCTATGAAGCCAATATCAAGGTCATCAATACCGCGCACAGTCTTTATCTACAGGCATTAAGCATTGGTGAGGAACGATGAGCATTGACGCAATCGGCGCAATTCATTTAAAGCCAACGTTCACATCGCTAGACAGTGTGACTAAACCTGCCCCTGGATTCGCCGACTTCCTAACCGACGCCATCAGCAACACAAACGACCATTTGGTAGCGGCCGACACAGCCCTTCAACAATTGGCCCGAGGGGACGCCACCAGTTTGCATCAAACCATGCTGACGCTGGACGAGGCCAAACTGTCTTTTCAATTTTTAGAACAAGTCCGAAATCGCCTGATGAGTGGGTATCAAGACATTTTAAGAGAGCAAATTTAACGTGCACATTTTTGAAAAATATCTTCGCGCATTTAACGCACAAAGCACGCAACGAAAATCACTATTCGTCGGCGGGATGGGACTGATTGCCGTCCTCACGACTGGCCTCATTGTCTGGGTGGTCTCGCCTACATATGGCCTGTTGTTCAGCCACATGGATAACCGAGATGCAAACCAGATCCTGACGCAACTGGAGCAAGAAAACATTGCCTATCAGGTTCGAAATCAAGGCCGAGATATTTGGATAGACCAACAC
Source organism: Legionella genomosp. 1 (assembly GCA_945862275.1). Lineage (GTDB taxonomy): Bacteria > Pseudomonadota > Gammaproteobacteria > Legionellales > Legionellaceae > DDPF01. The sequence goes on from CAMAYA010000179.1 coordinate 2,459, forward strand.
TTAATCGATAAAACGCGCATTAAATTAATGACCAACGATTTAAAATTCACCAATAGCGTTGGTTTTGAACTGTTTGATAAAACCGATTTTGGCATGACGGACTTTTCTCAAAAAATAAATTTCCAACGGGCGTTGCAAGGCGAACTCGAACGCACCATCAATAGCTTGGATGAAGTGAAGCAGGCCCGCGTTCAACTCACCATTCCGGAAAGCCACTTGTTTCAGCAAGAAACCAACTTGCCACGTGTAGCCGTCACCTTGCATTTATACAAAACACTGACTGGAGCACAAGTCAAAAGCATTCAGCAATTGATCACGGCCAGTGTGGCCAATTTACCCGCCAGCAATGTGGTGATTGTGGATCAAAACGGCAATGGATTGACCACGAATGAAGACGACTCCTCCAGCAGCCATTTTTTGGCAAAAAAAAATGTGGAGCATTACTTGAATGAAAAAGTCATGCAAATGCTGCATCAAATTTTTACGGATGACGGGGTGATGGTCAAAATTGACGCTACTTTAAATTATGATGAACTCACGCGTGAGCGCATCAAACCGCAGAAAAATGGATTGGTCACCCATGAAAAAGAATCACGCCACTCCACAACGAATAAAGCCGAAAAAACGCCGACCAACCAAGATTTTACGCGCGAAAAAAACTATGAATTCGGGCGAGAAAAAGAACAATTTACCCGCGCCAATGGGACTATTGAGCGGCTAACCATCAGCGTTGTGCTGCCTCAAAATACGAACATTAAAAAAACAAGTCAAATCGAGCGCTTGGTTAAATCTGTGGTGGGTTTTGATGCCATACGAGGGGACACCATCAGTGTTGAGGCCTTGTCAATAAACCCAAACGTGAATCCTGTTGAAAACCGCATGCCAGAAAAGCCACCTTTCATCTCAAAAGCCCTGGGGATAAGCGGCCTAGGCGCTCTCGGCGGACTCCTCTTCATGGTCTGGGCACGTCGCC
>CAMAYA010000180.1 GCA_945862275.1 Legionella genomosp. 1
CTTGATCAAAGAGATCAATTCGAAAGGGAAATTCGCTCCCCATCGGGTACAGATCAATAATGGAACCTCGAACAGCATATTCACCGTGCTCTAGAACTTTGTTGACCGAATGATAGCCGGCTTCTTGAAGGCGTTCCCTGAATAAGTTGATATCCAGTGTTTGTCCTTCTTGGAGCACTAAGCCGTATTGGTTTAAAAAGGCCGGCGGACAGATGCGATGCATGAGGGTGCTCGCAGCACTAATGACGATGGCATGTGTCGTGTGTTGCAAACGGCTTAACGTGTATAACCGTTCAGAAATGATGTCTTGGTGTGGTGAGAATTGATCATAGGGAAGTGTTTCCCAATCTGGAAAAAGTAATAATTCAGGTGGGTTTGATTCGGCCGTCAAAAAAAACTGTAATTCCATCAACAATTGATTGGCGGTTAAGTTATCGGGTGTGATGAGCAATGTGACGCCGGGCGTTTGTTGGCTATATTCAGCCAAAACCAACGGCAAGCTACTGCCATATAGTTGACCCCATGTTTGCTTCATGGTGATGGATTGCGGTAGCAGTATTGGTTTCGGCATGGAATTTTGTGAACAATCAAGTTTATGAGCGGGAAGTATATAACAGAGGGGCTATAAAACAACTGCTTATTGTTTGTTGGCAGGGATTATGGGCGAACCCATTCACGCTCAATACGCATCGCCTCGTTGATTAAAATCTCAACAGCGTGCCCAAGACCATCTAGTCCTCGTTCAGAAAGTACTTCTGCTAAGAATGAAAATCCTCTATCATTTGCAACCATGGCCATTCTTTTAAACTCCTTGCTTTAGAACCTGAAGTTTAACTGATGGCCACCTACCTTGGCCATATTCAAATTACAGAAGAGATGTTACACCACCGGAACGATGTGGATCATGTTTAATTTGTACGAGAAAATGGGTATGAATGCGATGGCAATGTAGATACATAACAGGCGAATTGTGGTGAATGCTTGCTGTCATTTGTGTTAGGATAAGCACTTATATCATTAAACGTGAACCATTCTAAAACCCATGGCAAAACAGCGATCAGGGAATCAAGGCGCCCCTAAAGCGGCCTGGCCACATTTTTTAACCAAACGCATGAGTGAGGGCAGTTTTATCATTGTTCTAACGGCAGCGTTGTTTGTTTTGCTTTCCTTGCTCACTTATCGCGTTAACGATCCCGGTTGGTCACATGCCAGCCAGCACTCGGATAGCATCATGAATGCCGGCGGGCAGGTCGGTGCGTATGTTTCAGATGGGTGTTATGTCCTGTTTGGTTACTTTGCTTATCTTTTGCCGATTAGCGTTGCATATCTTGCCTGGGTTATTTTACTGGACCATCGTGCGCTGAGTGTAGTGCATAAGCCGTTGTGGTTATTACGGAGTGCAGGACTTTGGTTCTTATTTGTAGGTGGCTGTGGTTTGTTGACGTTAGAAATATCTCCGGATGCGCATTCTGAAGTTTTGCGGCCAGGCGGTATCTTTGGTCATTTTGTGGCTGTGGGATTGAGCAACGTATTAAATATGCAAGGAGCGGCCTTGTTGTTGTTTGCCATGCTGTTGGTGGGCGTGACTTGGTTAACCGGTTTGTCTTGGGTGCACGCGACGGAAGGGTTAGGCGCGTTGACCTGGCGTGTTTCGGAATGGACCGGTCGTTATGCCTGGGTCATTTTACGAGGGGCCTTGCGCGTTATTATCTTTAGCCATCAACGGCTATCCATCGTGATTTCTCGTATAAAAGCCCGTGAAAAAACGCATCCAGTTCAATCGCTGACGCATGCTTTGGTAAAATTGAAAAAAGAAAGAACAAATACACCCCGCATGCCAATATCAACTCCTATGCTGGGCCAATCCATAGCACCTGTAGAGAAACCACGGCCCGTGAAAGCCATAAAAGACGCGCCGGCGTTTAAAGCCCAAGTGTCGGGAAGTTTCCCTTCACTGGATCTGTTGGAGAAGGGACAACCCGGCAAACCCATGGGAGGTTATACGCATCAGGTCTTGGAAACATTGTCCCGTGATGTTGAACAACATTTGTTGGATTTTGGGATTCAGGTGGATGTGGTGGCGGTACATCCCGGCCCCGTTATCACTCGGTTTGAACTGCAGTTGGCGGCTGGAATTAAGGTGAGCCGACTCACGGCCCTTGCGAAGGATTTGGCCCGATCTTTGTCAGTGACCTCCGTTCGTGTGGTTGAGATCATTCCAGGCAAAACAGTTGTAGGCATTGAGTTGCCCAATCCAAACCGTGCCATGGTGTATTTATCTGACGTGCTGTCGGCCGATGTGTATCAGCAAGCGCATTCTCCTTTAACATTGGCGCTAGGCGTAGATATTGCAGGGCATCCCATGGTCGTGGATTTAGCTAAAATGCCGCATTTATTAGTGGCTGGAACCACCGGATCAGGTAAATCCGTCGGAATTAATGCGATGATTTTAAGTCTATTGCTGAAATCAGGGCCTGATCAAGTGCGACTTATCATGGTTGATCCTAAAATGTTGGAGCTGTCGGTCTATGATGGGATCCCGCATTTGCTAACGCCAGTGGTCACCGACATGAAAGAAGCCGCCAGCGCATTGCGTTGGTGTGTGGCTGAGATGGAACGGCGTTATCGCCTGATGGCTTCACTGGGCGTGCGTAATTTGGCAGGCTTTAACGTGAAAGTGACTGAGGCTGCAGCCAATGGCGAATTACTGACAGATCCATTGTGGAAACCCATTGATTCCATGGATGAGCAAGCACCTGCACTTACGGCATTGCCCTATATTGTGGTTGTGATCGACGAGCTGGCTGATATGATGATGGTAGTGGGCAAGAAGGTCGAGCAGTTGATTGCCCGCATTGCGCAAAAGGCGCGTGCTGCTGGGATTCACTTGATTTTAGCGACGCAGCGCCCATCCGTTGATGTGTTAACGGGGCTGATTAAATCGAATATTCCCACGCGCATCTCGTTTCAAGTATCATCTAAAATTGACTCACGTACGATTCTTGATCAGCAGGGTGCCGAGCAATTGTTGGGCCATGGTGATATGCTATTTTTAGCCCCAGGAACAGGAGCGCCTCTGCGTGTGCATGGCGCGTTTGTGGATGATCAAGAGGTTCATCGGATTGCGGATGATTGGCGTGCACGGGGCGAGCCGCAATACATTGAAGAAATCACCCAATTGTTAGGGGATGGTCCAGACGGTGGTACTGATGAGGGTGCGGCTACGGAAGAAGCGGATGCGCTTTATGATCAAGCGGTCAGCTTTGTGGTGCAAACACGGAAAGCCAGTATTTCAGCGGTGCAACGTCGTTTTAAAATTGGTTATAATAGAGCAGCGCGCTTAGTGGAAGAAATGGAGCGAACGGGTCTTGTCGGCCCCCTTGAAGGGGGTTTTCGTGATGTGTTGGTCTCTGCAGCGCC
>CAMAYA010000181.1 GCA_945862275.1 Legionella genomosp. 1
CTAATGACACGGCCATTTCATCCCGTTCTTGATTGAATACACTTCATTGTCACCAATCACCAGATGATCCAATAGCCGAGCGTCCACTAAAGCCAACGCATCCCGTAAGCGCTCGGTGACGGCCACGTCATGTGGGCTGGCGTCAGCCAATCCGGATGGGTGGTTGTGGGCTAGAATGATGGCTGCTGCATTTAATTTTAAGACGCGATCAATGATCGGTCTCAGGTGCACTGGTGCTGCATGAATGGTGCCTGTGGATAATTCTTCATAGGTTAGAACTCGGTGTTGGCTGTCTAAGAAAATAGCGACACATGTTTCATTTTTTTTATCCCGCAATTGCCGTTTGAGGAAGGCATGCGTGTCTTTTGTGTTGGTTAATGGCGTGCCTTTCTGAAGGCTTATCCAATCGCTGCGGCGGCATATTTCACGCATCGCTTGCAATTGCAAATAACGCACCACGCCAAGGCCCGGAACCTGTTGGAATGTCTCTGAATCGGCATTGAGAATCGCGCGTAGATCGCCTAAATGTTGCGTGAGGCTATGGGCTAATTGCACACATGATTTTTTCGCACTACCGGAGCTGATAAACACGGCTAATAACTCCGTGTCAGACAGGCTTTGTGGGCCATAGGCTAATAGTTTTTCACGCACACGTAATGCGCGCTTTGGCGGTTGGCTTGTCATTTTTTTATTCCTTTATGGCAATGGTTCACGTGATCGCGAGTATTGTGATGATAAGCGCATCTGCACGCAAGGCTTTTTGGGAAAGATAGTGAGTTACAGCTGGTCAAATGTTCAAAAAAAGAATAAAATGCAAGCCTTCTATATTTTAATTAAGACCAATAATGCCCCCTGCAGATAAAAGCGCTCATACAAAAGGTAATTTGATTCGACTCCATCCCAAGCAAGGGGGACTCACCATTGATTATGTCAATCAACGCTTTTGCGGCGTGAGTACTGATGTGTTTTTTGGCTTGGATTTGAATGATTTTAGTCAGCCGTATCAGATTACACGGAAGTTCAATATGAGCATTGCCATTAATCCAAACCAGTGGTCTACGGAAGCATTTTTAGCGCATTTAACGAACGGAAAGTTAGAAAAAAATAAGAAATGTGCCTTGCACGGGGATATTAACTCAGGACTTTCTGCGCATGAAAATCTGTTGAGTCTGCTCCATCGTCAGACGTTCCATGTCGATGGAGTGCTTTTTACTTATGACTCCATTGGTGTTGCGTGTAATAGCGCCTATGGCCCTGTCGCTCATCGAACAGGAAATGATTTCGAAAATAGCACCAGTCATTTTGAGATTAAGTTTCGACGAGAGTCAGAAAGGGCGCTTCCACAGGAGTACTTGTGTTTAAATATTCACCTAATGACAGAGACTGGCAAATCGTTTGGAAAAACACAAGCCATCGAACGGTTAAAGCAGGGGATCAGTTTGTTTTACGCCGAATTGGGTTTGCGTGCCGGGTATAATCCGGACACTGATTTACAATCCGCATTGACGGTTACATTGGACAATTATGTGGCGCGGGGGTTTTCTTGTAAACATAAGGCGTCGCTGGCCGTTTTATTGGAGTATCATGAAGTGAAAAGATACACCAAGGTAAAGCCTCATCAAGTGGACGCCTCTTTAAAAGAAAAGCCGAAGCCAACGGTCGCTTTTTTTACTCAATCTCCCGATGATTTCCCTCCGTTGTCAGCGGGTAACCCAAAAAAAATCGATGTGGCCGGATCTAACAAACCTTCTTTCTATTGTTAATCCTCTGGATACTAATACGAGACGGACCATGCAAGATTTTCTGAATAAAAAGATACTGCTAGGGATTTGTGGCGGGATTGCCGCCTATAAGTCTGCCTTTCTTGTGCGCGAATTGACGCGTTTAGGTGCCGTTGTGCGTGTCGTCATGACGGCATCTGCGCAGGAATTTATCACGCCCATGACCTTGCAGGCCTTAAGTGGGCATGAAGTGCGATGTGAATTGTTGGACTCACAAGCTGAGCGCGCAATGGGGCATATTGAGCTGGCGCGCTGGGCCGATTATTTGCTGATTGCACCGGCGACGGCTAATTTTTTCGCAAAAATGGCGCATGGTTTGGCAGATGACTTGTTGTCGACTGTCTATTTGGTCGCAGAAACGCCGGTGATCGTATGTCCTGCGATGAACCGAGGCATGTGGGCTCATCCCGCGACCCAAGCGAATAGCGAGTTGTTGAGGCAGCGTGGGGTTTTGATGGTGGGGCCGGAGGAGGGCGCACAGGCGTGTGGTGAATATGGGTTTGGGCGCATGAGCGAGGTGGAGAACATCATTGCCGCCTTGCGGTTACAGGGCATTAGCTCATTATTGCGCGGTCAGCGTGTATTGATTACTGCGGGCCCAACGCACGAGGCGATTGATCCAGTGCGTTTTATCAGTAATCGGAGTTCAGGCAAGATGGGGTATGCGTTGGCACAGGCGGCGTGCATAGCCGGTGCCGCGGTGACGTTAGTCAGTGGGCCTAGCGCATTGGTTCCGCCCCCAGGGGTCGATTTCTATCCCGTAGAGACTGCTCGTGCTATGTTTGATGCCGTGATGCAGTATTTACAGCCGGGCATGATATTTATAGGAGCGGCGGCCGTAGGCGATTATGGTGTAGAAGCCCCCAGTGAGCAAAAACTTAAAAAACAGAGCGCCACCGCGTTAAAGCTAACTCTGCGTGCAAATCCTGATATTCTAGCCGCTGTTGTTGCCACTGGGAAAGCCGCTTTCGTGGTGGGATTTGCGGCGGAAACCACCCACGTTCTTGAGCATGCCTCTGCAAAATTGCGCGCAAAAAAGCTGGATATGATTATCGCGAATCAAGTCGGTGCAGGTTTTGGATTTGATGCAGATGACAATCAAGTGACGGTATTAACTAAAAACACGCAAATTGATTTGGAACGAACCCACAAAACACGGCTTGCAGGCCAGTTGATTGCAATTCTTGCTGAACATCTGCAAAATGTCGCGCAATGAATGATGGAGGATTCGCATGGAAAACAGTATTCAATTAAAAATTTTAGACCCCCGCATAGGCGACACGATTGCGTTGCCCAGTTATGCAACGCCGGGATCGGCTGGCTTGGATTTGCGGGTGTGCATTGATGAGCCTTTGCAAATAGGCGCATGGGAAACGGTCTTGTTGCCAACAGGGATATCCATTTATATTGCGGATCCAGGTCTTGCGGCTGTTATATTGCCGCGCTCCGGCTTAGGCCACAAGCACGGGATTGTGTTAGGTAATTTAGTTGGGTTGATTGATTCCGATTATCAAGGCGAGTTAAAAATATCATGCTGGAATCGCAATCAAGAGCATTTTACAATCAATCCCGGTGATCGCATTGCGCAATTGGTGTTTTTGCCGGTGGTGC
>CAMAYA010000182.1 GCA_945862275.1 Legionella genomosp. 1
ATATCAAAATGGCGACTTCAATAAAAGATAAATAAAAACCTGGCATCATCACCGAATGCGGTTCAAACAGCAGAACCGCGAGCAAGGCATAACGCCACGCTTGCCAAATGCCAACACGCTGGCTACAAAAACGGTGTAACAACATAAACAAACACACCCATAACGCACGTTGTGCAGGCACGCCAAATCCTGCCAACAGCGCATAGACAGCACCCATGGTAAACGCGCCAATACTGGCGACTTTTTGCGCCGGACACCAGAGGCATAGCCTGCCAAAACGGCACCATAACCATTTAATAAACCCATAGGCAAGCCCTGCAATCAGGCCAATGTGTGCACCGGATATCACCATCAAATGCGTCGTGCCAGTTCGGCGAAACAAATCCCAATCCGCTTTATTAATGTGTGATGTCACGCCCAAGGTCAGGGCTTGTAAGATGGCACGTGTTTGTTCATTGGGATCAATCTGCTCCAATGAACTCGCCATGTTTTGACGAAGGGCAAGCAATGGATAGGGATTCAGAGAGGATTTCATTCGTGTTTGAGTGCCTCGTCTCACATACCCAGTCCATCTAATATGCCGACCAGCCAAGCCCCTCACATAATCAAAGCCACCTGGATTGGCTAAATTTTGTGGTTGCTGTAGTTTTGCGTGAATCTGCCAATACTCGCCCGCTCGAAAATCTGGGCAATCATTGTAACAAGACAATAAAATACGCGCGCGGACCGGTTGATTATTTAAACGCTTAACAAGAAATTGAAATTGTGTTTTACTCGCTGTATGGGTTGGGATAGACGCGACATACCCTTGCAACGCTGCATCTTGAACAATAAGAGAACTGGGCATGCCAAGGTCAGCTACAGACCATTGATGGCAAAAACTCCAAGTAATCCCAGCAAGAAACCATACCAATATTGTTAAGCGTGGCTTAAATAACAAAACAATAAACAACAAACAAGCGGCATATGCGCTTTTTAGACAAAAAAACGCAACCCCTGCAAAAAAACAGAGTATTTCCATGTGACTCAGTTGGACTGAAAACCTGTGCGCACTGTATCGCAAAGGGATCCATGACTCAATGATTATCTATCCATAAAAGTGGGCAATAGATCTATTTTTTGAAACCATTGCATACCAGTGGTATCATGGCATTCTGTGTCAAATTAATTATATAAGGAATGCCAAATGATCCGAAAAATAGGGCTAAGCATGCTTTGTGCTGCAGGCTTATTCAGTACTGACTTATTTTCCGCCACAGAATACACATGGAATCAAGCAGCAATGGCTCCAATCGAGGTAGTCCTTCAACCAAATGAGCCACAACCCATTACAAATTCTTTCTTTTGGACGATTGAGGGCGTTTGCACCATTGTTAGTGACGTTGAGAGCACCCCCATTTCTGTGTCTATCTTAAGAAAATCCGGTTCATTAAATGGTGTTCCTTTATCCAAAGGCGAGAAAATAGATTTGATTGTTCATCCTGGTGAGAAACTTTACTTCAGTGCCGCATCAGGCGGACGTGTAGAATTAGTTAACCATGGTGAACAGATGATTAAAGCGCTCTGCTCATCCGTCTAAGAACATTTCCTGGAACACAAATGCTTCAATAAGATGGGGCTCGCGAAGAGCCCTTTCATCAATGCTCTCGTGTAGCTGAGAATTGTATATTCGGATAACGCTCTTGCGCCATCGATAGATTCACTCTCGTGGGCGCAAGATACATCAGCGTGTCGCTGCCATCCAATGCCAGATAATCAAACGATTTATTTCTAAACTCAGCCATCGCCTTATCATCATCCGCATACACCCACCGCGCAGAAGAAACACTCACCGCCTCATACACACAATCGACCTTGTATTCATGACGCAAACGATGTGCCACCACGTCAAATTGCAAGACCCCAACGGCACCTAAAATCAATTGATTGCTGTTTAAAGGCCTGAATACTTGTGTGGCACCCTCTTCAGATAACTCAATCAACCCTTTTATTAATGCTTTGCTTTTTAATGGATCTTTCAAACGAACCATGCGAAACAATTCCGGTGCAAAATTGGGGATGCCAGTGAATTTCAACACCTCACCTTGAGTAAAGGTATCTCCTATTCGAATGGTCCCATGGTTATGCAAACCGATGATATCGCCGGCTAAGGCAACGTCTGTCTGTGACCGGGCGCCTGCCATGAAGGTCAATGCATTTGCAATTTGCACCTCTTTTCCCAAACGCAGGTGGCTTAACTTCATGCCTTTTTTAAACGTGCCGGAACAAATTCGCAAAAAAGCCATGCGATCACGGTGCTTAGGATCCATGTTCGCTTGTATTTTGAACACGAACCCCGTGAATGCCTCTTCTTCAGGAGAAACCATCCGCGTTTGTGTGGCACGCGGCATGGGAGCCGGCGCATATTGTGCAAAATCATCCAATAGCTCTTTGATGCCAAAATTATTAATAGCAGAACCAAAATAAACGGGCGTCATCTTCCCTGCCAAATAATCTGGCAAATTAAACACGTGCGAGGCCCCCTTCACCAGACCAATTTCATCACGTAACTCTTGTGCTATGTCACCTAGTAATGCGTCCAATTGTGGATTATCAATGCCTTTAATTTGCAAGGCCTCTTGTTTCTGCGTGTTTTTACCCGACTGATAGAGGTAAACAATGTCTTGATAAAGATGGTAAATGCCCTTGAATCGTTTTCCCATTCCAACAGGCCACGTTACCGGCGCGCATTGAATGCCTAAAACCGTTTCAACCTCATCCAGCAAATCAATCGGCTCACGCCCTTCCCTGTCTAATTTATTAATAAACGTCATGATGGGCGTATCACGTAAACGACACACCTCCATCAATTTAACAGTGCGATCTTCAACCCCTTTTGCCACGTCAATGACCATGAGCGCAGAATCAACGGCGGTCAATGTGCGGTAGGTGTCCTCTGAAAAATCCTCATGACCCGGCGTATCCAGTAAATTCATCACATGATCGTTATGCACAAATTGCATCACCGATGTCGTGATTGAAATCCCCCGCTCTTTCTCCATTTCCATCCAATCGGATGTTGCATGCCGAGTGGCTTTCCGTCCTTTTACCGTGCCCGCCATTTGGATCGCACCTCCAAATAGCAACAGTTTTTCAGTCACGGTTGTTTTACCCGCATCCGGATGTGAAATAATGGCGAAGGTTCGCCGTTTCGTGAAATCTTCAAAAAAATCGGACATGGTCATTACCTAATAATTACTGATCGTAAACTGAAGCTCGCATTTTAGGGGAAATACGCTTAACAAACAAATGAACACGGCGTATTATCCATACTTATTACTGCAATAGGGATGTTAGCTCAC
>CAMAYA010000183.1 GCA_945862275.1 Legionella genomosp. 1
ATTAATTCCTGTGCGGTTTCAAATGGGTAGGGGACGGGGCGTGCATCACCGGCCGGGTGATCGAATTCTTCTTCAGTGAGAATAAAACCGCCGCCAATGGAGTAATAAACTTCTGATAACAACAGATTGTTTTCAGCATCATATGCGGAAAACCGCATGCCGTTGGTGTGTTTAGGCAGCAGCTCTTTTTGTAGAATAATAAAGTCTGTTGCTTCATTAAAGGGGATGTCTTGTGTGCCGGCCAATTGGAGCGTATGGCTTGCAATAATGGCTTTCATGCGCGGCACCATGCTTTCTGGTGCAACAGACTCAGGTGATTTGCCTTCTAATCCGTTTAATATGGCCCGGTCAGTTGCATGCCCTTTGCCGGTTAGCGCCAATGAACCATAGAGTTCGACTTTGACACGCTGCGTTTTAGCAAGTCTGCCGTTTTTTTCGAGTAATACTAAAAACGCATTGGCCGCTAGCATTGGGCCTACGGTGTGTGAGCTGGATGGGCCGATGCCAATAGAAAATAGATCAAACAGACTAATGCTCATGTTTTGCAGGCTCTGGTAGTGTATGCGTTAATCATACCATATTTAACAAATTAGAGTGAAAATTCATCGCCTAGGTATACCGCCCGTACTTGTTGATTGGCAAGAATGTCAGCGGGTGTGCCTTCGCAGAGTATTCTTCCCTGATTTACAATATACGCGCGTTCGCAGATATCCAGGGTTTCACGGACATTATGATCGGTTATCAATACGCCTATGTTTTTGTCGCACAAATGCAAAATGATTTTCTTAATATCCAACACCGAAATCGGGTCAACACCGGCAAAGGGTTCATCTAGCAAGATGAATGCCGGTTCAATGGCCAATGCTCGTGCTATTTCAACACGGCGCCTTTCGCCGCCCGACAGACTCATGCCTAAATTTTTGCGTAAATGCGCGATATGAAATTCGAGGAGAAGTTGTTCTAATTTTTCTAATCGCGCATTGTTATCGAGATCGGTACGCAGCTGTAAAATCGATAATATATTGTCGTGGACGGTCATTTTTCGAAAAATAGATGCTTCTTGGGGCAAATAACCAATGCCTAACCGTGCACGCTGGTGCATGGCGGTTTTGGTAATGTCTTGGCCATTGAGTAAGATTCGGCCTTCATCACAGGATTGTAACCCCACAATCATATAAAAACAGGTCGTTTTTCCTGCACCATTCGGACCCAATAGACCCACACACTCACCGCGTTTGATGTGGATGCTCACATCATTGACAACAGTACGTGTTTTAAATGATTTTTTTAATTGGTAGGCTGATAGTTCATTCATGTGTGTTTCTCTGGATGAAAAATAATGGTTGTTCGCGTGTGCCCATCGGACTCAGACATCACATGCTCGGCCAAGGTGTCGTAACGAATTTTATGAGCAGAAAATGAATTGGTTCCTTGCTCAACACGGGCATGCCCAATGAGTTCAATGAGGTGGCGCTCTGGGTAATAGTTAATGGTGTCTGCATAGGCATGGAGTGGGGGTTTATCCGTGGCAGTCAGCGTCCAATAATGCGCTTGCGTTTGTTTATTGCCTTTAATGACGGCTAAAACGAGTTTGTTTTTTTCATTCCCGGTGGTGGTTGCCTGCGCTGAGCGAATGTGGGTTGAGCCTTGATCCAGCTCCACATCGTGGAGGTAGATGCCTTGATGGGTTTGCTGATTGATGTCAGCAGAGCCTGCGTTGACTTGTAAAACCTGTTCACGATCGTCAGGCAATGCGAAACACATGTTAGAAATGGAGAAGATAATCAAGAAAGCTAGAGTCTGTTGATCATCCATGATTAGACGCATAAGTCCCTCGTGTATGGCTTAATAATTGCACGCGATTTTCAGCAAGATACGCATTCATGCCCGTGGCTTGAACTTGGTTTCCGGACTGCACAAAGGTGACGTCTTTCGGTGTGGTTGCAAATTGAGTGTTTGGGAAATAAGTCATCTGTTCTGTTGTGACGGTTGTTTCTTCTGTGTGTTCGTCTTTTTTCTGGTGGATGATCACATCATTTTGGAAGGTAATTTCTTGACCGCCTTGGATGGCTGTGGCGTTACGCGCATGAATTTCCCAAGCGGGTTGATTTTGTTGGTTGACAATAATGTGGGGTGTGGTCAGTTGGTGGGTATTGTTGAGCGGGATATGGTGCATGAGGGGCGTTTTTAAATAATGACTCAACTGGCCGTTGGCATCGAATTGTTGAACCGTTAAGTGCGCAATGGACGTATCCGGTGTTGTGGATAAGGTTTGATCATCCAATTTGATGTATATGGGCGAACGGGCAAAATACCACCCGGAGCACGCCAGGAGCACCAGTGCCGTGAACAACCATCCGGCTTGCTTTGCCGCGTTCATGCGGCTAAAAACGCGTGAAGGGCCTGATCCAACTTGTTTTGTGCATTTAAAATAAAATCACATACTTCGCGAACGGCGCCCCGTCCACCATGCAGTTCTGTGGTCCAAGAGGCGATGTCTTTTACTTGATGCACTGCATTGGATACAGCAACGCTCATTCCAACCTGTTGCATAATAGGCAAGTCGGGCAGATCATCGCCTATATAGGCAAATGATTCATCTGTTAGATTTAATTGTGATTTCAATTGCAGGTAGGCGGCTTGTTTATTGATTTGGCCTTTGAAATAATGCCGAATATCCAATTGTTTCATGCGGTGATCAATGACCGCATTTTGTGAGCCCGTAATAACAGCGACTTCGATACCTGCTGCTTGAAGTAATTTCAAGCCTAAACCATCTTGAATGTTGAATGCCTTTTGTTCATTAGCATGATTGTCGATGTAAATGAGGCCGTCGGTTAAAACACCATCAATGTCACAAATCACGCATTTGATTTGTTTTACTTTGTTTAATAAGTCATTCATGGTGGCCTCTTTGATTAATAAACACCCGCGCGCAACAGATCATGCAAGTGTATCACACCCCTTGGGCATTGATCCTTATCTGTAATCACCAGTGCTGTTATGCTGTGTTTTTGCATGATGGCCAAGGCCTCTGCGGCCAATAATCCTTGCGCAATGGTATGGCAATTGCGCGTCATGACGTCCTTTAACGGGGTTGTATTGATGTCATAATCTTGGGTCAATGTTCGACGGACATCCCCATCGGTGTATATTCCCACCAAATGCCCTTGTGCATTGACCACACAGGTCATGCCTAATTTCTTAGCGGTGACTTCAAGCAAGGCTTCGCGAATGCTGGCGGCTTCACTGACCACAGGCAATGCATCGTGAAGGTGGGCTATTTCATCCACGCGCAGCAATAGGCGTTTGCCCAGCATGCCTCCCGGGTGT
>CAMAYA010000184.1 GCA_945862275.1 Legionella genomosp. 1
ATGGATACCCGCCTTCGCGGGGACGACATGAAAAAGATTAAGCCATTTCGGCTTCTTCAATGACTGGCGCGTATTCCAATAATTTGGACGCGATGTGTGAGGCGTTTATTTGATACAGGCCTTCTGATAACGCTTCTTTGATGAATTCTATTTTGGCTTGGTTGGCCTCTGGCGTATCAAAAATGATGGCTTTTAATGCCGCGATGGAGCAGGCCATTTTGTGTGTATCAACGGATTGGTTAACAGCTTGATTTAGCATGGTTGGTTCCTTTTGTTGTGAGCACGGGAATAGTATCGGCCAATGTTGAAAAATCTTTAGCTTTTTGGCTTTAGGATTACGGAAAAGCTATTTTAATTGAGGCAAGCGAATTACTTTATGTTAAAATAATGTTTTGTTTTTAGGGTTGCGCACCTCATCATGACACACTCCCAAGCATTATTTTCTCAAGCACAAGCCATTATTCCAGGCGGTGTAAATTCACCGGTTCGCGCATTTCAGGGCGTAGGGGGTGAGCCGATTTTTTTTAAAAAAGGGCAGGGCGCTCATCTAATCGACGTGGATAACCAATCATACATAGATTATGTGGGGTCTTGGGGGCCATTGATTCTAGGGCATTGTCATCCGCATGTCATTGCAGCTGTGACTCAGGTTCTGCATTCAGGCATGAGTTTTGGTGCGCCCACGGAACTTGAGATTCAATTGGCTCAAAAAATTATTCAATTGATGCCTTCCATTGAAAAAATACGCATGGTGAACTCCGGCACAGAAGCCACCATGACGGCGATTCGCTTGGCGCGTGGGTTTACTAATAAATCCAAAATCATCAAATTCAATGGTTGTTACCATGGCCATAGTGATGGCTTGTTGGTGAAGGCCGGTTCTGGTCTGCTAACGCTGGGGATCCCTTCATCAAAAGGCATTCCGCAAAGCGTTACGGAACATACCTTAACCGCGGATTTTAATGATTTGGAACAAACCGCGCGGTTATTTGATGCGTTTAGTACGGATATTGCCGCTGTCATTGTAGAGCCGGTTCCGGGCAACATGGGGATGGTTTTGCCAAACCCTGATTTCTTGCAGGGTTTGCGCGCGCTATGTGATGCGTATGGTGCTGTGTTGATCTTTGATGAAGTCATGACTGGATTTCGCGTGGCCTTAGGCGGCGTGCAAGCGGTATATGGTGTAACCCCTGATTTAACCACATTGGGTAAAGTGATCGGTGGCGGCATGCCGGTGGGTGCATTTGGGGGTAAGGCCATGATTATGGATTGTTTGGCACCCGTTGGGCCCGTATATCAAGCAGGCACCTTGTCCGGGAATCCATTGGCAATGGCCGCAGGATTGGCAACCTTGATGGAGGTTGAAAAGCCTGGGTTTTATCAAAATCTCCAAGCGATGTCCTCATCTTTAATCAGGGCGCTTTCAGATGTTTGTCAGACGTTGCATGTTCCCTTTTGTGGGACTGCATTGGGCGGGATGTTTGGTTTCTGTTTTACAGACAACCCCATCATTGCGGATTACGCTGATATTGCAGCGGCAGACGAGCCGTTGTTTAAACGTTTTTTTCATGGCATGTTGCAGCAGGGCGTTTATTTTGCGCCGTCCATGTTTGAGGCGGGATTTATATCCAGTGCGCATCAAGCACAAGATATTCTGTTCACGCAAAACGCGGCGGAAAGGGTATTGGCTGGGGAACGTGCCCAGAAGGCTTGATATTTTAATGCACCCCCGTTAGGCTTTGCTCATCAGTTTATTGGAGTAATCGGTGCAGGAGAAGGAATCATGTCCAATTCAATGGGAAAACGGTTTAGAACATTGGCCAATGCGCCCGAGCCGTTGCAATTGCTCGGGACTGTGAATGCTTATTCGGCACTTTTAGCAGAAGACGCGGGAGCTACTGCCATTTATCTTTCTGGTGCGGGCGTTTCGAATGCATCCTATGGATTGCCTGATTTAGGAATGACGAGTCTTTCGGATGTGTTAGAAGACGTGCGCCGCATCACTGCAGCATGCGCATTGCCTCTGTTGGTGGATGTGGATACCGGTTGGGGGCATGCTTTTAATATCGCAAGAACCGTTCAGTTAATGGAACGCGCAGGCGTTGCCGCCATTCATATTGAAGATCAAATGGCCGCTAAACGGTGTGGCCATCGTCCAAATAAATCAGTTGTGTCTATGCATGAAATGGGCGATCGCATCAAAGCGGCAGTGGATGCACGCCTGGATAAAGACTTTGTTATCATGGCCCGCACCGATGCGCAAGCCTCGGAAGGCATGAATGCCGCATTGGATCGAGCTGCCTTTTATGTGGCGTGTGGAGCCGACATGATATTTCCAGAAGCGCTGGCCACATTGAGCGAATACCAGGTTTTTACGCAACAAATAAACGTCCCTATTCTTGCCAATATTACCGAATTCGGTAAAACGCCACTCTTTACCCGTGATGAATTAAAGGATGCAGGGGTCCAATTGATTTTATATCCACTCAGTGCATTTAGAGCGATGTCATTTGCGGCCTTACATGTATATAAAACCATTTTGTCGGATGGCACGCAGCGTGATTTGTTGGATACAATGCAAACACGGGATGACTTATATGACGTATTAAAGTATCGTGATTACGAAGCAAAATTCGATCAATTTAGGGAGGAATAACATGGTTGATAAAACAGCAGGACTGGCTGGCGTTGTTGCAGGCGCATCGGCAATTGCGACCGTTGGGTTAGCAGGCAAAGGATTAAACTACCGAGGGTATTCCATTGATGATTTGGCGGCACATGCCTCCTTTGAAGAGGTAGCCTATCTCCTGCATTATGGACAATTACCGACTTCAGCTGAGTTGGCAACTTATGTGAATAAGTTGATTGGGTTGCGTGCGTTGCCTGATGCATTAAAAACGGTTTTGCGATTGATTCCTAAACAAGCACATCCCATGGATGTCTTGCGTACAGCGTGTTCCATGTTAGGAACCTTAGAGCCCGAAAAAAATGTTGAAACAGCCTGTGATATTGCCGATCGTCTTCTGGCGTTGTTTCCTGGGATCATGTGTTTTTGGTATGCATACCACTTTCAAGGGCGGGAGATCAGTGGGTTGAGTGAAGAGCGCACCATCGGCGGGCATTTTCTGGCGTTGTTACATGGTTCTGAACCGTCAGCTCTTCACCGGGATGTCATGAATGTTTCGCTGATTTTATATGCAGAGCATGAATTCAATGCGTCTACCTTTGCAGCGCGCGTCACTGCCGCAACGCTGGCTGATTTTTACTCAGCGATTACCTCAGCGATTGGGACCTTGAGTGGCTCATTGCACGGTGGGGCCAATGA
>CAMAYA010000185.1 GCA_945862275.1 Legionella genomosp. 1
CTCAGATCCATGTTGGCCAAATCCGCGGCGGTGTGAATGCCCAGCCCTTGGAGTTTATTACTCCACTGTCGCCCCACACCCCAAACATCCCTGATGGAAATTCGTTTTAACCAGTCACGCTGATGGGTGATGTTAAACACAGGCACTGCCAGCTCTTTTTTACACACATGGTTGGCGATTTTTGCCAGTGTTTTGGTGGGACCAATGCCGATAGATGTGGGTATGCCTGTGGATTTTAACACCCATGCTTGCAACGTGGTGCAAAATTCATCGTGCAAGTGGGCTGGCAAGGTGCTTAAATCTAAAAATTCCTCATCAATGGAATATATTTCAATGGCAGGCCAGCAAGCATCGATGGTGCACATGACGCGATGAGAGATGTCACCGTAAAGCGCATAATTTGAGGAGAAAACATGAATCCGGTGTCGTTGGCAAAGTGATTCGATTTTAAAATAGGGCTCGCCCATTTTAATCTTCAATGCTTTTGCTTCATTAGGGTTAATCCAGCGTGTTCCGAAGTTTTTTTAAATTACCTCGCTGCGTTTTGCTATCCAGTCTTTTTTTAACGGATGTTTTAGAGGGCTTTGTTTGTCTTCTTTTTTTAGGTGTAAAAATGGCCTTTTTAATCAATTGAGTCAATCGCAGCAATGCATCGGCCTTGTTTTGTTCCTGACTTCTATACCGTTGCGCTTTGATAACAATGACACCATCCAGTGTGATGCGCTCATCGTTTAATGCAAGCAGGCGCGTTTTGTATTCAATGGGCAATGTGGACTGCATCAGATTAAATCGGAGATGAATGGCCGTAGATACTTTATTGACATGCTGGCCACCCGCGCCCTGGGCACGGATAGGAATCAGTTCAATGTCTGAAATAGGAATGAACACGGTGTTGGTGATTTTTAGCATAGGGTTTCATGCTTATGAAAAAATGTCAGCAAATTTATTCTCAATCGTGATGACCTCCTCATCTACGCTTCATGCTCCGCATCGTCATCGTCATCCATAATGCTAAGTGTAGTACGTAGAAACACATCGCGATTTTACTCGATCGGATGGGTATGCAATTCAAACTTTTTCTGACGGTACTCCCGATAATGCTGTCGACTCATCTCTTTCGCGGCATCTATATCGAGAACAATTTCCATGATCCGTCGAAAACGTGAGTGAAACGTGGGAATGGTGGGCGCCATGTTCAGCAAAATATCATTGAACCCTCGGGGTTCGGGCCCAAACCCAATTTGCACGGGAGGTGGGGGTTCTGGTCCTTCACCTTGCAAGTTATGCGGGATAAAGCTGTCGTCTTTATATGTCCACAACAGTTCATCCATGTGAGCGGCATCTTCTGCATTTTCGCAAAATACAAAGACCCGATGGCCACGTTGATACGCTTTTTCAATCAGGCGACAGGCCACTAACCAGGCTGCTTGGGGCTCGGGGCTGTTTAATAAATAAAAATCAACGCGCATGAGTGAGATCGCGCAATAGCTGTACGAGTAGGGCCACGGGTCGGCCGGTTGCGTTACGGTTTTTACCAGACACCCAAGCGGTTCCTGCAATATCCAAATGGGCCCACCGGTATTTACTGGTGAAACGGGATAAAAAACACCCAGCCGTGATGCTGCCGGCACTGCGATCAAAGGAGGCATTGATCATATCCGCAATGGGGCTGTCTATGGCGCCTTCATACGCCGCGTGCAGTGGCAATCGCCATGCGGGATCTTGGCTCTCGTGGGCTGCGTTTAAAATCAATTCGGCGAGCTCGTCGTCGTTGGTCATGACGCCCGTGGCATGATAGCCCAACGCGACAATCACAGCGCCCGTAAGCGTGGCCATGTCAATGACAAAGCGCGGTTTGAAGCGTTCCGCATACGTGAGTGCATCGGCCAATACCAGTCGCCCTTCGGCATCGGTGTTAATGATTTCAACCGTTTGCCCCGACATGGTGGTGATAATGTCGCCTGGTTTGATAGCGCCGCCACCGGGCATGTTTTCCGCGCATGCCAATAAACCCACCACGTTGATTGGCATGTTGAGCAATGCGCATGCTTTTAACGTGCCCAACACGCTGGCAGCTCCGGCCATGTCATATTTCATTTCATTCATGCCATCTGCAGGCTTGAGTGAGATGCCGCCTGAGTCAAACGTGATGCCTTTGCCTACTAGCACAACTGGAGGGGAATCATTGCCGGCCCCGTGGTATTGCAGTTCAATCAATTGTGGCGGCTCGTGGCTGCCTTGGGCTACGGCGAGCAGGGCGCCCATGCCTAATTTTTGCATTTGCTCTCGATCCAGCACCTTGACATCCATTTTGGGCTGTTGAAGGGCTAATTGGGTGGCTTGCTGTGCTAAGTAGGTTGGCGTGCAGATATTGGCTGGGTAATTGGCCAGTGTTCGTGTTAATTCAATGCCTCGTGCAATGGCAAGGGCCGCTTGAAGGGTGGTGGGGCTTGCACCAGGGAGGAAAATCTCGATTGATTTCAAGTTGTGCGGCGTGTTTTTCTTTGTTTTAAAGGCTAGTAATTGATATCGCTGTGCTTCCATGTTTGACAGCGTGTGTTGTAGCTGCCAATCCGGGGTATGGCTTACCAATTGCGGGAAACAAAGGGTTGCCGAGGCAATGCGTTGTTTGAATAACAACGTGGCTATATCGGCGATTCGCTTGGTTAAGTTTCCGGCCGTATGGGTATCTTTTTCGCCACATTGAATCAGCAGCAACATGTGGCCATTGATGTCTGTGTGCCATGCAATGTCGCCTGGCTCGATGAGTTTCTTGGCCAGCCTGGTTATCACGCCACCGTGTTGTTTATCGAGGGCAATTGCAAAATCAGGTAAATCAATGTTTCCACAAAGGCCCAAAACGAGACATTCGCTGTTGGTTAACGCAGGTGTAGATGTGAGTCCGTAATTCATGGTCGCTTCCGGTGGCATGCAAAAAATGTTATTTTACGTGTATTTTCTATTTTACGTGCAGTTTCTTAGGAATTCTATACGTTAAGGCCACGTGTGCTGATTTTTCGATATTTAAGCAAAGAAGTGTTTGTCACGCTGGTCGCATTGACCTCTATTTTGCTATTGATTTTCATGAGCAATCAATTGGTGCTTTATTTAAATCGGGCGGCTAGCGGGCAAATGCCAGGCGTGTTTATCATGAAACTCATGATGCTTGAACTGCCCAATTTGTTGAGTCTTTTGTTGCCACTTGGGTTTTACGTGTCTTTGTTGGTGGCATATGGTCGCTTGTATGCTGAAAGTGAGATGACGGTTCTGCAGGCTTGCGGTTATGGGCCTGGGCGCTTGTTAGCGCACAGTTTTATT
>CAMAYA010000186.1 GCA_945862275.1 Legionella genomosp. 1
AATGCACCTTATGTTGCTGAAATGATTCGGCAATCGCTTTACGAAAATTTTGGTAAATCCGCCTATACACGAGGTTACAAAGTATACACAACCATTAAAGGGCCATTGCAACAAGCCGCAAATCACGTGGTAGAAGAGAATTTACTGACCTACGATCACCGGCATGGGTATCGCGGTCCCCTTGCAAAAGCCCCCTTAGAGACCCTGCAATCACCCAGCGCATTGCATGCCTTGTTAATCCAACACCCCGTGATAAGCGATTTAGAACCCGCGGCCATTCTAACAGTCGAAAACCAAACGGCTACCGCAATCACCAGTGCGGGACAAACGCTTACTCTCCCATGGAAAGGGCTTTCGTGGGCACGCCCAACACTTAAAAAAGGCTGGGTTGGTCGCGCACCAAAAGACGCACACGACGTGGTGGAACCAGGTGATATAGTGTACGTCCGATTTCACGATAACCTTTGGGAACTCAATCAAATCCCTTTGATAGAGGCGGCTCTCGTCGCAATTGACCCCTCTAGCGGCGCGATTGAATCACTGGTTGGTGGCTTTAATTTCTCAAAAAGTAAATTTAATCGTGCAACACAAGCCAGTAGGCAACCAGGCTCCAGTTTCAAACCCTTTATTTATGCGGCCGCTTTAAATAAAGGGTATACACTGGCAACCTTGGTCAATGATGCCCCGATTGTGGTGGATGACCCCAGCCAAGCCAACGCCTGGCGCCCACACAATGTGAATCGCACGTTCAATGGCCCTACCCGCTTAAAAGATGCATTGGTTCACTCGCGCAACCTCGTGTCCATTCGAATTCTGGACGACATTGGCATTGATTATGCCATTGATTTTGTCAGTCAATTTGGTTTCCATAAAAAAGGGTTGCCGCGCACTTTGTCATTGGCATTGGGCAGTTTATCCGTCAGTCCGATGGATTTGGCTGCTGCTTATGCCGTGTTTGCCAATGGTGGGTATAAAGTGGAGCCATTCTTGATTGACCACATCACGGATAGCGATGGCCACGTGCTGCTGCAAGCAAAATCAGTCCATGTCTGTAAGTCACCCTGCACCGATACACCGACTGATCTCATCGCACCCCGCGTGATTCCAGCCGATGTGGCTTTTTTAATGAACTCCGCACTGAAAGGCGTGATTCAGTTAGGCACCGCACAAGGGGCGCTCGTCCTCAATCGAACCGACATTGCAGGAAAAACGGGTACCACCAACGAACAAGTGGATGCCTGGTTTGCAGGTTACAATCCCGACTTGGTAGTCACCACTTGGATAGGATATGACACCCCTCATCCGCTACATGAATATGCGGCAAGACTTGCCCTGCCCTTGTGGATTGATTTCATGAAAGTCGCCTTGCAAGGCAAACCGCAACGAGAGCTGGAACAGCCCGCGGATATCGTGTCTGTTCGCATCAATCCAGACAATGGTTTGTTGGCTAAGCCTGGGCAGGCTAAAGCGATTACTGAATATTTTCGCGAGAATGATGTGCCGGGGCTGGATGAAGAATCGACTGCTAGTTCGGGTAGTGTGCCTGGAGATGACAGGGAAGATAATTTGTTCTAGAAACGCGTGATTAATATTTTGTCATTATAGGTTTAAAATAGTCGGAATGGTGTTATACTAATGACAAGATACCATCTTAAATAAAGGTGAATCATGATTATTAGTATGGATGACAGTGCCATCGAAGAAGGCCTTTTGATCGCTGGACGCGATGCATCATTGACAGGTCAGCCACCTGAGAAATGCTCTAAGTATTCCGACAAAACGGCATTGACGGATGCCTCAATTACATTCATCGGCCATACCGACGATACGCGCGCGACCGTGGGTGGTGAAAAGCCCAAACAAATGGCTGCAAAAATAGCACAGCGATATGGTAAGCATCAATCCTCCCTAAAAGAGGTTTTTTTGGTTGCCTGTGAAAGCGGGACAAGATCTACCCAAGAAAATTGGCTATGGGGAAGCACGATTTCACCAAGCTTTGCTCAACAGCTGGCCGAGGAAATGGCGGAGGTTGGGTTTACTGACATAAAGGTATATTCTGCCAAGCCCCCTGAAGGGGCCCATGCCATGCGAGTGACTATCACTAAGAACTTTGGCCCCTTTGTAGGAGGTACAGTTGGAGCTATTGCTTATATGAACGAATATACTACAAATTTTGAAGATTCCCAGGGAACCGATGCCCCTATTAAAGTCAAAAATCCGACACATCGCGAGCAACATAAAGTGGTTAAAATTATGGAGCCTAAATCCTCGCATCAAGAAACGTTTAAAGCGGCTTGTGAGGCCTGCGTACCCAAAGGAACAAGACGACAAGAAAGCAACCCACCATTAGAAACCAGGGATTACTTGGGTAAGCTACTAGAAAACAAAGGCGTTTTGCAGCGATTATTCTATGCCATATTCGGCGCGCCAGTCATTACGAACCTGATGGCGGAGCAGCTGCGCCTAATGAAAGAAAAGGAAGAGCCGGCATTGCATGCCTTGAGACAGTTAAACGAAGAGATATCACTTGATGTCCAGAATAAAATCAATACCCCTTTAGCAGCCGTGAACCGTTTTGCGGTTTTTTTCACCACTCAAAAAGCCCCCCAAACTAAAGGGACTGCTTTGAGCCATTATTTAAACTTACCCCAAAATACTTTATGGGAGGAGAGAGATAAAGCATGGCAAACGTTACAACCCCATGCTGATAAGTTTGTAGAAGATAAAAAATTAGGTAAGAGATCTTATCAATCTATCTATGCTGAAATAAATGCAGAGCATACTAAACTAGCTCAAATAAATGAAGAAAAAAATGGGATTAAAAAGCAATTGGTGGATATAATTGATTATTATCTGGATACACACAGAGATGCCGCCGATCCAATGCATCAAGCAAAACGCAGAGTAATGGAAACAATTAAAACGTATGTCAATGACCCAACCCCTTCCAATTGGACTGCGATTAAAGAAGCAACCAGCGCTGATAATGAAGCAAACAAAGGGTGGGACGAAGGGTATTTCTCTCGAGTACAAGATATCAAAGAACAAACGGAGATATTTCACGCTGAACGTGAAAAACCCATTCCTCGTCCAAGATAAATAATAAGCACTTCGAGCAAACAATTGCTTTGTTTCATTTTTTATGATTTAATTCAATCCGGCCCAGACGCTCTTATGGAATAAAACGCATGCACCAGGACGTAGCCATTTATTTATCCAAACAATTACTCTGGAACGCGCTCGTCATCTCTTCGCCCGTTATTTTAGCGGCCCTACTCTGCGGCCTCGTCGTTTCTATTTTACAAGTCGTTACTCAAA
>CAMAYA010000187.1 GCA_945862275.1 Legionella genomosp. 1
TCAAGATTCTGATTCAGGCAGGCGTGTGCAGGGGGTTCCTATTGTTTTAACCAAGTCCATTGAAACCAGTGTATTGGTGGACAATGGGCAAACCATCGTGCTGGGGGGGATTTACAAGCACGAAAAAAACAATGCCATCACGCGGGTGCCATTTTTAGGGTCATTGCCGATTGTGGGGCATTTATTTCAGCGAAAAGAGGCAAGAAAAAGAAAGGAGGAGTTGCTCATTTTCATTACTCCTAGGATAATCACAAACAATTTGGGAGCAGAGGGCGCCTGACACGTTTAGTCTATGCTATACTATGTGCGTCAGGATTTTATTTAAAGGCCAAGTCAAAGAGGTAAATAATCAAAAATGAGTATAGTTAAAGTACACAACATATTTTTAATAGGGCCCATGGGCGCGGGAAAAAGCACCATTGGCCGTACTTTGGCAAAAGAACTCAAATTAGAGTTCTATGATTCCGATGAAGTCATTGAGGAACGAACGGGGGCTAATATTTCTTGGATATTTGATGTCGAAGGAGCAGAAGGATTTCGGCGTCGTGAGCAAAAAGTGATTGATGAATTAACACAAAAAAGCAATATTGTGTTGGCGACAGGCGGTGGGGTCATCATGACACCTGAAAATCGCAATGCATTGGCCGGCCGTGGCACAGTTATTTATCTTAAAACGTCTCTTCAACAACAGTTTGAACGTACCAAGCGAGACACCAAGCGTCCCTTGCTGCAGACGGACGATCTGGAAGGCCGATTAGAAATGCTCCGCGATGAGCGTGAGCCGTTTTATGAAGAATTGGCTGACGTGAGTTTCGAGACGGATAAATTAACGGTCAAGGCAGTCGCTAACAATATCGTTAAATATATTTATGGCGAATCTTAATCCATTAACGGTCGAGCTGGAACGGCATAGCTACCCGATTTATATTGGTCGGGGGCTTTTGTCTCAGGGCGCGTTATTAAATCGTCATGTGCAAGGCAATCAAGTCATGCTGGTCACGAATGAAGCCGTCGCGCCCTTGTATCTTGATGCCGTGCAGCAGGCCTTCACATCGATTCAGTGTGATGTGGTGATACTGCCTGATGGTGAAATGTATAAAAACGAGAAAAGCCTCTCATTGATTTATGACGCATTAATTCACCATCACCACCATCGAGACACAACCCTCTTTGCGCTGGGCGGTGGCGTAATTGGTGACATCACCGGATTTGCAGCCGCCACATATCAGCGCGGTGTGCGCGTTATACAGCTCCCAACCACCTTGCTGGCCCAAGTGGATTCGTCGGTTGGGGGAAAAACCGCTATTAATTACGCCTCAGCTAAAAATATGATCGGTAGTTTTCACCAGCCACACGCCGTTATCATGGACTTGGACACATTAGGCACATTGCCATTACGAGAATTTCGTGCGGGGCTTGGCGAAATAATAAAATATGGTGTGTTGGTTGGAGGCGAATTCTTACACACTCTCAGCGCCTTATTAACCAATGACTTGTTTGACGCATCAGCTCCTCACTTAAGCGAGCTTATTCGGCAGTGCTGTGCTATCAAGGCTGGATTTGTAGAGCAAGACGAGCGTGAAACAGGCCTCCGCATGTTATTAAATTTAGGCCACACGTTTGCCCATGCTTTGGAATCCTATACCTATTATAGCCGCTGGTTGCATGGTGAGGCCGTGGCCATTGGCCTGTATTGTGCCGCATTGTTATCATACCAATTGAACTCAATCAGTGAACCTGCGTTGAACCAAGTCGATTTTTTACTGAAGCAGGCTCACTTGCCGCGAAGGATACCTCGGGATATCGATTTGAATGCGTTGCAGGCATTGATGTTTCATGATAAAAAAGTAGAAAAGGCTACCTTGCGTTTTGTATTAATGCGGGACTTAGGCGATTGTTACGTAAATAATCAGATAACACACGAGCATCTTTCCCATGTGCTCTGTGTGGCTGTTGGGGAATAAAATAAAATGGCTGACAAACGGATTAGGCAGTTATTTGAATTTGCTGAGCGAAACATCCAGAATAGACCCGTACTCAAACCACACCACCCACTGGTAGTATTTGCCCTGCTGTTCACGGTACTCTTGTTCATTCTCAGTATGGCTGCAGTTGAGCCATCAAAAGAAAAAACAATAGCCAAACCGCCTGTCGAAAGAACAATAATCTCTCAATCCTTGAGCAGTAAAATTCCTTCATTGCACGCGTCGGCTATTCGACAACATTTATACCCAACCCCATTGCGCAAGGCAGACTTGATATTTTTTCATCATGAGGGTGAGGACTTTAAACAAACTTGGGTGGTTCTCGACAGCGTCGTGTTTATCCCGAAAGTTTCGGGGTAAAGGATACATTGTTCCGCAGGCAAATTTTTTATACAATGCCCCATCTTCTCTATCTGGAATCCCCAATGGCTGACGCTGCATATTTGAACGGCTTAAATGAATGGCAACAAAGTGCCGTAACCGCGCCATTGGGCAATACGCTTGTGTTAGCGGGTGCTGGCAGTGGTAAAACGCGCGTGTTGGTGAGCCGGATTGCTTGGTTGGTTGAGGTGCAAAATATCTCGCCTTATGGCATTTTAGCGGTGACGTTTACCAACAAAGCCGCTGGTGAAATGAAGCACCGTTTGGCAGGGCTCTTGGATTGCCCATTGCAAGGGTTATGGGTTGGCACGTTTCATGGGTTGTGCCATCGTTTGCTGCGCCGCCATTTTGTAGAAGCCAAACTGCCACAAGAATTTCATATTCTAGACAGTGATGACCAAGCCCGGGTGATTAAACGTGCGATTGCAACTTTAAATTTAGATATTGAACAATGGCCTGTCAAGCAAGCGCAGGCTTTTATCAACGGCCGTAAAGATGAGGGATTGCGTCCGCAGCATATCAACGCGCAACAATACGGCCCAATGCGCACGCTGATACAGATTTATCAAGCGTATGAACAAGCTTGCCACACCGCAGGTGTCATTGATTTTGCTGAAATATTGCTGCGCACACATGAACTGTTGCGTGATAACCCCGCACTGTTGGCTCAATATCAGCAACGATTTCAAGCCATCTTAGTGGACGAATTCCAAGACACGAATACGATTCAATATGCATGGATTCGATTACTGGCAGGTGAGCAGGCTGTCGTTATGGCAGTGGGTGATGATGACCAGTCTATTTATGGATGGCGAGGAGCAAAGGTTGAAAATATTCAGCGATTTTCGCGCGATTTTCCAAATACACAATTGATTCGACTGGAACAAAACTATCGCTCAACGTCGACGATTTTGGATGCAGCCAATGCGCTAATTGCTCACAATGGTTC
>CAMAYA010000188.1 GCA_945862275.1 Legionella genomosp. 1
TTTTAGCCAAGGTTTAGCCCTGCCTTATAGGTGAATGAATACATATCAATCAGTGTACACGCTATCGTTTAATTAATTCAATCATTTTTCAAACAAAATCCGTTATAATAGAATAGAACTTAACGAAATGAAAGGAGTGGCATATGACAATTTCTCTCGCAGAGCAGGCCTTTACGTTTGATGATGTCTTATTGGTTCCAGCGCATTCGATGGTTTTACCTAAAGATGTGTTATTAAAGGCGCGTTTAACACGAGAAATCGAATTGAATATGCCATTGATTTCTGCAGCAATGGATACCGTTACAGAAGCGCGTTTAGCCATTGCCATGGCGCAGGATGGTGGCATTGGCATTATTCACAAAAACATGAGCATTCTCGCGCAGTCAGATGAAGTGAGGCGAGTGAAAAAATTTGAGAGTGGCATGGTGAAAGACCCCATTTCTGTCTCGCCTTCACTGACAGTGAGTGAGTTGCTTGCAATCATGAGAAAGTATAATTTTTCTGGTGTGCCTGTCGTTGATGGAGAACGATTGATCGGTATCGTAACGAGCCGTGATATTCGATTTGAAACCAATTTATCGCTGCCTGTGTCGGCTGTGATGACCCCTAAAGATCGTTTGGTGACCGTTAAAGAAGGTGCGGGTCGTGAAGAAATTTGTAGTCTTTTGCATAAACACCGGATTGAAAAATTATTAGTGGTAAATGACGCGTTTTATTTGCGTGGTTTGATAACAGTGAAGGATATTCAAAAAGCAAAAGACAATCCATATGCTTGTAAAGACAGTTCTGAACAATTGCGCGTAGGCGCGGCCGTTGGCGTGGGCGAAGGCACCGATGACCGCGTTGCGGCTTTGGTGGATGCTGGTGTTGATGTCCTTATCGTTGACACAGCACATGGGCATTCGCAAGGGGTCTTGTCTCGGGTGAAATGGATTAAAACGAATTTTCCTGATGTACAGGTGATCGGGGGGAATATCGCAACCGCTGCCGCTGCACGTGATTTGGTTCTGGCCGGTGCTGATGCGGTCAAGGTAGGGATTGGGCCCGGCTCTATCTGCACCACACGGATTGTCACCGGTGTGGGTGTGCCTCAAATCACGGCCATTTCGAATGTTGCTGCAGGCTTAAAGGGTGAAGTGCCCATCATTGCGGATGGTGGGATACGATTTTCCGGCGATGTGTGCAAAGCGCTGGCTGCTGGCGCCTTTACGGTGATGTTGGGTGGTTTATTTGCGGGTTCTGAAGAGTCACCGGGTGAAATTGAGTTATTTAAAGGGCGCACGTATAAGAGCTATCGCGGGATGGGATCTCTCGGTGCCATGTCTCAGGCCGAGGGGTCGAGTGATCGTTACTTCCAAGAGATGAATCAGGGCGCTGAGAAATTGGTGCCAGAAGGCGTTGAGGGCCGTGTTCCATATAAAGGCCCGGTGCACACGATCATCCATCAAATATTGGGTGGTTTGCGTTCATGCATGGGGTATACTGGTTGTGAGACCATTGCAGAGCTGCATGAGAAAGCGCAGTTTGTGCGGGTCACCAATGCAGGCATGCGGGAGTCACACGTGCATGATGTGAGCATTACAAAGCAGGCCCCTAACTATCAAGTGGATAATTAAATGGAAAACATACAGAAGAGTCCGTTGGTTATTCTTGATTTTGGTTCTCAATACACACAGCTCATTGCTCGACGTGTCCGGGAAATGGGTGTTTATTGTGAGATTCATCCTTTTAATGTGAACGTTGCCTGTTTAAAGGCATTGGATCCGTGTGGTTTGATTTTATCCGGTGGCCCTTCATCCGTTACCCAAGATGCCAACATCCGTGCGCCAGAATGGGTCTTTCAATCAGGGCTCCCTTTGCTTGGCATATGTTATGGCATGCAGACCATGGCAGTGCAATTGGGTGGGCAGGTTGAGTCTTCGAATGAGTGCGAGTACGGACATGCTGAGCTAAACTTGACCGGCCATAGTGCGTTGTTGAAAAACATTGAAGACAGGATTTCACCGGATGGTGAGGCTTTCATTGATGTTTGGATGAGCCATGGCGATAAAGTGACTGCATTGCCGCCTGGATTTAAGACCATTTGTAAAACACGCAATGCACCCATTGCCGGCATGGCAGATGAAACCCGTCATTGGTATGGGCTGCAATTTCATCCCGAGGGTACTCATACCGGGCTAGGGTTGCGTATTTTAACGCGATTTGTTGTGGATATTTGTCAAGCACCTACGCATTGGACGGTTGAACACATTGTTGAACAATCAATTGAGAAAATACAGAAACAAGTCGGTTCGCAGGATGTATTGCTGGGGCTTTCAGGTGGCGTGGATTCATCGGTTGTAGCGGCCTTGTTGCATCGTGCGATTGGTTCGCAGCTGGTTTGTGTGTTTGTTGACACAGGCCTATTAAGACTCCATGAAGCGGACCAGGTCATGGCGATGTTCGGCGAGCACATGGGCATTCGCATCATTCACGTTAATGCGGAAGATAAATTTTTATCGGCATTAGCAGGGGTCAGTTGTCCTGAAGAAAAGCGAAAAATAATAGGGCGTACTTTTATTCAAGTCTTTGAAGAGGAGGCGCTTGGACTGCCCAATGTGGCTTGGCTTGCACAAGGAACGATTTATCCGGATGTAATCGAATCCGCAACCGTTAACAATAGCGGCGTATCCCACGTGATCAAGTCCCATCATAATGTGGGTGGTTTACCCGCTACTATGAAGTTAAAACTGCTAGAACCCATACGCGAATTATTTAAAGATGAAGTCCGTAAAATGGGGCTTGAATTAGGCTTGCCTTATAACATGGTTTACCGGCATCCGTTTCCAGGGCCTGGATTGGGTGTACGAATTTTAGGTGAAGTGAAGAAGGAATTCGCCGATATTTTACGCCGTGCGGATGCAATTTTTCTGGATGAATTGCGTGCAGCAGGCTTGTATGAAAAAGTCAGTCAAGCTTTTGCGGTATTTTTACCCGTTAAAAGTGTTGGCGTGATGGGAGATGCTCGGCGATATGATTATGTGATTTGTTTGCGTGCAGTTGAAACCACGGATTTCATGACGGCCCACTGGTCGCATTTACCCTGGGCTTTTTTAGGTTTGGTGTCGAATCGGATCATCAATGAAGTGGCCGGTGTATCCCGAGTCACGTATGACATATCCGGCAAGCCACCCGCGACCATTGAATGGGAATGAGTGACACATACTGGATGCAGCAGGCACTGTTACTGGCACAGAAGGCCGAAGAGCTGGGCGAAGTGCCGGTTGGCGCGGTGTTGGTATCTGAATCCAATCAATTGCTGGGCCGT
>CAMAYA010000189.1 GCA_945862275.1 Legionella genomosp. 1
GTAAATGCCCCTTCCGAGTCCACTCTTTCAATAGCGTTTCATAACGCGGCAAATCAAAAAAATAATGCTCGGATTCTTTTTCAATCGGTGTGGCACCGGAAATGGCAGACACAGGATTCAAAAGGTCGGTTGGAGCATACGTTGCTCCGCAAGTCTCACAACTATCCCCGTATTGGTCAATCGCGCCGCATTTCGGGCACGTGCCTTTCACATACCGATCGGGCAAAAACATGTGTTTAATCGGATCAAACGCCTGAGAGATGGTTTTCGTGACAATATGGCCACGCGCCTGCAATGCAGCATATATATCCGACGCCAACGCTTGGTTTTCTGGCGAATGGGTGGTGTGGTAGCAATCATAATCAATGCCAAACGCCACAAAATCACGCGCATGGCTTTCTTGCATACTCGCCGTTAATGCTTCCGGTGTAATGCCTAATTGTTCTGCCTTCAACATGATCGGCGTGCCATGCGCGTCATCGCCACACACACTGATGCATGAAATTCCAAGCATTTTATGCGTACGCACCCAAATATCGGTTTGGATATGTTCCACCAAGTGGCCTAAATGCAGATGCCCATTGGCATAAGGCAGTGCGCTGGTAACCAGCATTTTGCGAACGGTTGTCATGGGTGTCATTGCTCACGGAGATAAAATGAGAAATTATAACGCATCCAAGCCGCGATTGCTGTATGGAGCGTGTGATTTTTGATGTGGTATACTGAGATTATTCACAACTGGAGGGCTCTCATGAGTAACCCACGCCTCATCATTGGCATTAGCGGCTCGTCCGGCATCCTATATGGCATTCGGCTGCTAGAGGTTTTGCGCTCCCTACGAGTAGAAACACACCTAGTCGTCAGCAAAGCGGGCCAGTTAACGCGTGCGTATGAAACGGATTTAAGCCTCATGGAATTAAAAGCCTTGGCCGACGTTTATCACCCGTGCACTGACATTGCCGCATCCATTGCGAGCGGCTCGTTTAAAACCATGGGCATGATCGTGGTCCCCTGTTCAATGAATAGCCTTGCTGAAATAGCCCATGGCGTCACCAGCAATTTGCTCACACGAGCCGCTGACGTTGTACTCAAGGAGCGCCGCCGCTTGGTCTTGATGCCGCGCGAATCGCCGCTGCATTTGGGGCATTTGAATAACATGGTCAGTGTCACGCAAATGGGCGGCATCATTTGCCCACCTGTTCCCGCCTTCTACCAAAAACCCGAAACCATTCTGGACCTGGTGAATGACACCGTAGGACGCGTGTTGGATTTGTTTGAATTAGACCATGGGCTGTTGCAGCGCTGGGGCGAATGCTGACTTTGTGTTTACTAAACCCGTTTTATGGTATAAAATAAGTCATAATAGACTTGTTTTTTGACAAGTGACTATTTTTCAGCATAGGGGGTTTGGTCATGGCCAGTATTACTTTTTTCTATAGCACACCGTATGCCCCCAACGCATCTAAAACAGAACCAGTCCTCTTTGAACAGCCGATTGGCGCACAACTTTACATCGAAAGTCTCGGTTACACCACTGCATCATTTGATCCGGCCACCGTAAATCTTGACGAAATATTTAGGGCACGAAAGGCCATTGCGCGATCTGTTGCCTTCTACGGTGACCGATTGCCTGGCATTGCGTATCTTAGTACGAGCTTTCAATATTTAAATGAACATCAACGAATAGCGCTCAAAGAAGAACTTGAAAATACGGCTGATCTAATATACAAAGAATGCTTGCTGCATCACGCTGAAGGCAACGCAATCCTATTAGGCGACACCCTTTTATTAAAAGAACGCGTAGAACAGTGGCACTTGTGCGCCAAGCTGCGTGCGCAATTACGGGAGACGCCCGAGCGAGGTAAAAACAGTGCCCCGGAACAACTTCACCAATCAGCCATGAGTGGCTCCTCAGACCAACCAGCACGCTATGTGGCGTTAACTGTCATTGCCCCACTCATAGCAGAAACCATGCTCAATCTCACAGAAGGCAAAAATCTGGAGTCCATCCAAAAAAAAATGACGGATGTCAATTTCTTTCGGCTTAATTGGGTTTGGGGCGGCGGTCTTGACCGTGCATTGCTTGATTGCGTGCCCGAGGGCCAGGGCCACACACAACATGCAAGAAACATATTCGCGACTGTCTCGCCAATAACAGGCTATATGAGATGGATACTTTATTATTTGAGCTTGGGGATCAATCTCTATTTATTAACCAGAGGCACGCTCAAAGGGTCGTGGATGGATCCGTGGAGAGATTCCAATGACATAGCGATGAATATTGGGGTTTATGAACGGTTTCAAACCCAATGGGAACAACGCAAATTTGCAATATTAAATGATTGCTTTTGGGCCACTGCCAATATGGCTTGTTTTTTGTGGTTAGTGAACGATGGTGTATTCGGCTATACAGCCTACATGGGCAATGCGTTAACAGGCGTTTTGCTGCTCATGGATCTCGCGCTAACGGCCTGGGGATATCTCGAGAAAGAAACTGAATATAACCAGGTCATGGCGCAATATCAAGAGGACATCATCAACTTGCAAAAAAAAATAATAGACGCCCCAAATCAAAAAGTACTGGAAATCCACCTTGCGGTGCTCATTGAAGCACAAGAAAAATGTAGATTGGATTGGGAATATGCCTACAAAAATTTTTATCATGATTTGCTTTACGCGGCAGGCCTGCTGGCAGCCTTTAGCCTTTTATGTTGCTTCTTTTTCCCGCCAGCGGCCATCGTGCCTGCAACAGCACTCCTATTAGGCGTAGTCGGAGCCGCGCTATCGTTTGTATTCACCATTGTTCACAACGCCATGGAAACAAACACAAAAATAGAAAAACTTCGCGAAGTAATCGTCAAAACGGGAGAAAAGATCGACAAACTAAAAACAGATCGTCGTGATGAACGCGATGAAAATCAACAGCATCGACTCGAATTAGCCATTACCCATTTAGAAGTGAAATTGGCGCATCATCACGAAATGATCACCCATCACAAACGGGAAATGTTTCAACAAATTCTGAGTGAAGCCCTGCTTCCAACCACGGCCTTTGTTTTCCTTGTTTTTCTGCCATTGAGCTTAGGACTTCCCATGATGATTCCCGTCATTGCTCTGCTCATGCTATCAGGCACTATTCTTGCGCAATACAAGCCTGAGGATCCTGAGGTCTCTCATGTAAACGGCATGCCAAACCCCATGAACCCTGCGTGAGTCTACCTCACCAGCAGTT
>CAMAYA010000190.1 GCA_945862275.1 Legionella genomosp. 1
GCAACAACGGTTAGAATCTTTAAAGCGCGAAACCGCGGCATTGGCCATTGCACAAAAACAGAAACGTCTTGAAGAAGAACAACATTTAAAGGCATTGGCACAACAAAAAGTACAGGAAGAAAAACGCCTGACTGAAATAAAGCAGCAGCAAGCTAAATTTCAAAAACAACAAGAAGACATGAAAAAGGTCGCTGAATTAGAGCAAAAGAAAGCAAATGAAAACAAAGCTGTGGAGTTGAATAAAGCCACGGAATTG
Source organism: Legionella genomosp. 1 (assembly GCA_945862275.1). Taxonomy (GTDB): domain Bacteria; phylum Pseudomonadota; class Gammaproteobacteria; order Legionellales; family Legionellaceae; genus DDPF01. The sequence continues at coordinate 257 of CAMAYA010000190.1, forward strand.
GCTCGTGCGAATGCGGCACGTGCAATCAAAGTCCAGGCCGATAAAGCAACAGCCGACCTGATTCAAAAACAACAAGCAGCGGCGCAACAAGCCGTTGTAGATGGTGCAAACGCGGCGCGGGTAGCGGGTGAGGTCGATAAATACAAGGCGCTGATTATTGGTGCCATTAGCCAACAATGGATTTTACCCCAAAATGCGGATAGCAGCATGTCTAGTCAATTTCGCATTCGTTTAGCACCCAATGGCTCGGTCCTTGAGGTGAGCTTAACGCGTAGCAGTGGGGACGCCATCTTAGATAGATCTGCGCAATCCGCGATTTATAAGGCATCGCCTTTGCCTGTGCCAAATGATCCAACCACCTTTAATCTGTTTAGGGATATTAGTTTAACCGTACGACCAATAAATGCTCGGGGGTAATCGCATGAACAATCGTTTTATGGCCGCCTTTATGATGGCCGCTTCGCTAGGAATCTATAGTACAGGTGTTTTTTCATTGGATCTTGAATTGACACAAGGGATCAACGCAGCGCTACCGATTGGCATCAATTCATTTGGTTCTGACGGTGCTAGCCAATCGTTGACTGAAGTCATTGACAATGATCTTCGAATGTCTGGGCAATTCAAACTCATTCCATCTTCGCATGTCAATGAACAGCCTATTGCTGAATGGCTGCGTGCAGGAGCGGATAGCGTATTGTCAGGTCGTGTGAGTCGCGTAAGTGGCAATCGTTATGATGTGAAGTTTGAATTATTCGATGCAGCGGCCCAAGGGCGTTTGTTGCTTTCAAAAAGCTATCAAGTCAATGACGAGCAATTGCGTGCTCTGGCGCATCATATCAGCGATGAAGTGTATCAAAAACTAACAGGCGAGCGGGGTGTTTTTTCAACCCGAATCGCCTATATATTAGTAAAAAGAGGCGTTGGAAGAACGCAATACTCGCTGGAAGTGGCAGATGTTGACAGCAGTAATCCACATAGTTTGTTGGTGTCATCTGAGCCCATCATGTCGCCTTCTTGGTCTCCAGATGGAACAAAAATTGCTTATGTATCTTTTGAAAAAACACGTGCTCAAATTTTTAGCGTTGAAGTGGCAACTGGGCGTCGTCGCTTGCTCACCGATTTCCAGGGTATCAACGGCGCGCCGGCGTGGTCTCCAGACGGTCGCCAGCTCGCCGTTGTGCTGTCGAAAGGAGGCAATGCAAAGGTGTATACTGTTGACTTGGCTACAGGGAGCATGACACAACGTACATTTGGTGAAGCCATTGATACGGAGCCGAGCTATTCGCCCGACGGACGCTCTTTGCTCTTCACGTCCGGTCGTGGCGGTTCGCCTCAAATTTATCGGCTATCCCTTGCGGATGGCGGAATCAGTCGTGTGAGTTTCGCGGGCAATTACAATGCACGGGCATCCTATACGCCCAATCAACAATACATTGTCATGCTTCACCGTGAAGATGGGCAATTTAATATTGGCCTGCAAGACACAAGAACGGGCCGTGTAACCGCGTTGACTCACTCACAAATGGACGAATCACCATCGGTTTCACCCAATGGTCGATTGATTTTGTATGCAACGCATTACCAGAATAAAGGCGTATTGGCCGTTACGTCACTGGATTCACGCATTCAAATGCGATTGCCATCTCGGGATGGGGATGTACAAGAACCAGCTTGGTCTCCGTTTTTAGGTTAATAAAAAGGATGAATAATGATAAAATATGTAGCGCTAATGATGATGCCATTTCTGGCGATGGGGTGTACGCATGATGAGGCTTACTATCGTTCAAATATGGCGGCACTACAAAAAGTCATTAATAAATGCCCAGAGAATCATCCCGCAGAATTAACTTGTGATCAATTGCAAAAAATTGCATTGCGCGCGAATGCCTTGGCGGATGAACTGCGTTTTGATCCACAAGGATTTGGTCAGAAAATATTGGCATTGCAAGAAACCATGTCGCAAGATCAAGCGTCCCTCGAGATGAATCATCATCAACCCGCTTTGCAGGAATCCGTCGAGTTACATCAAACACAACTGAACGAGCGTTTGTTGATTGTAAAATGGCTGGAATCGCCTAAGGTTTGACCATGCGTATATTAGTAAGTAACGACGATGGTGTCTCTGCACCGGGTATTTTTGTGTTGGCGAACACACTTGCCTCCATTGCGGATATTGATGTCATTGCACCCGACCGAAATCGAAGTGGTGCGAGTAATTCTTTAACGTTGTCTCACCCACTGCGAGTGAAGCGTCTTGATAATGGGTATCATAGCGTAGAAGGCACGCCGACCGATTGTGTGCATATTGCACTCACAGGTTATTTTGATACCCTGGCTGATATGGTTGTAACCGGCATTAATGATGGCGCAAATTTAGGCGACGACGTTCTTTATTCGGGCACCGTGGCCGGGGCGATGGAAGGCCGATTTCTTGGCCTTCCTGCAATCGCCGTGTCTATGGTCGGATCTAATATTAAACATTATGACACCGCGGCAGCTATTGTTCGTCAATTGGTTCTTAAACTAAAAACCCATACGTTGCCCTCGCAGACCATATTTAACGTGAATGTACCCAATTTACCATTGGATGAAATAAAAGGCATTGAAGTCACTCGGTTGGGATCGCGTCACCGTGCAGAACCCATGATTAAAGAACACGATCCACGTGGACGTCCTATTTATTGGGTAGGACCACCCGGTGCTGAATCAGACTCTGGCCCTGGAACAGATTTTTATGCTGTGAATAAAGGGTGCGTGTCCATCACGCCGCTTCACCTTGATATGACCCATTATAAAATATTCGATCAAGTGGTTACTTGGATTGATGGATTATCTTATGACGGAACATTATGAAAATATTCTCATACTTATATGACAAAACCATTGGGTGGTCCGGGCATCGACACGCCCAATATTACTTAGCCGCTATCTCGTTT
>CAMAYA010000191.1 GCA_945862275.1 Legionella genomosp. 1
AAGTGGTCAATTGTGTCTGCGGATGCTGTGATAGAGGTACTCAAAAATAGAAAAATAATCCGTCGCATATTGATTCCTAGTTGATTGATTGAACGTCACGCATGGCTAAATGTACTGACTCCACGGATAATAATCAACAGCACCAAATAAAAGATGGCGCTCATTAGACCAATACTGGATAATAAGATCCAATAATTCAAAGGGAAACACCATGCTAGACACAAACAAACAGCCCGCCTGTACTGAAAAAAATTATATCGTGCACCGTCACGAACTGCCATTAAGCTGCCCAACCCATGACATGGCGCTATGGAACGCGCATCCTAAAGTGTATTTACCGATTGAAAAAACAGGCGTTGAAGTCTGCCCCTATTGCAGTGCGCGATTTGTATTGCAAGATGATTAAATCCCTTTGCATTGAGCGACTGGAGCAGGTCATGGTCATGCATGCAAGACCAACTGTTGCTATTCCTCATCCATCGTCAGTGTTGTAGACGGCTTAGTGAGAGCAATACTATTAACCAGCAGCAAGGTGTTGGTTAATAGCTGTCGCTCATCTAGCTGGCGATTTAAATACAATTGATAATTGATTTCAGACAACAAAATAGCCATTTCTTTTTGCACCGTGGCGGGAGATGCTGTGTTGATGCTATCCATCCACTGGGTGGCACCCTTGGTGGGATCATATTGCCTTCGAGTCGCCATCTGAAATTCATTGAACGCCCGACTCGAGTCGCCCAAATCCTTTTGCGGCAGCCGTTGAGATAGAATGTAATACAGATTACTGATGGCTACTGAGCTTTTTGCGGCATACATTCGCACGGACGTCACGTTTTCAGCCAAGCTGGTCAATGCATTTTCACGCGCTGTGCGCTCTGCATCCGTTTCCTTGTCGCCAGCGGGCTTTTTATACGCGGCCGAAAGCTGTGTACTATAGTCGGCCCACTTAATCGTGGGCACCGGCTGAACAGCGCCACTGACATAGCGAATAAAATTTGCGGCCGATTCCACTTGGTTTTGGCCGAGTAGCCCAGCGCCCTCTTCCGGTTTAGCCGTACCAGGAGTCGTTGTGTATAATAATGGGGCTATCAGGTTGTTCCCATTGAGATCACTTAAAAACTGCGATTGATAGTCGTAGGTAAAATAAGAGTCTGTTGCCGGCAATGTACCGACTACATTGCTCACGACTTTGGATTGATACAACAGCGTGCACTCTTCCGTTTTCCATGCAATGGCGTCATTCGCCATGCAGTAAGTATTATCTGGCGTGGTTAAAATATCTAATAGCGCTTGATTCACGGGATCCAATTGGTAAGTCTCTTGATCTATCAATTCCGACACCGACAACGGTGTGCTATCGGGTTTGTCATAAGCCGGGAACGTGTCATTGGCCAACGCATTTAGAGGCTCAATATAGGGACTAATCGCTTCCACCTTGCTGTCTGTGGGCAAAAACTCAAAGAAAAACGTATTGACCGGGATCGCGCCAAAAATACCATTAAACGCGTACTGCGCCATCAATTTTAATTGATCGGTGGTGTCATTGGGCGTTGTGATCAATGTGTTTACGGGAGGATTGGGTTGGGTCGCTTTGGCAGGGTCTAATTCAAAGCCAGTATTGAGGCCTAAATTATAGATATATGTTTTTATATCCTCCAACGTGCTGGCTGAGTCAGTCGAGCCATCGTCTGCGTAGCTGGCAGGGTGTGCTATCAAAAAACACAATGCCATCGAGGCCACCAGACCCCACATTCGTTTATTCATTCTTCCCCCTCCAGTGCCAGTGCTACGCGTTTAAGCCGTTCTTCAGAAAATGTACGTGCCAGCAAGCGCAATCGTTCAAACACAATATTGCGTTTAAGAAAAAACCCCGCGGCATCATCCTGACCCATGCTTTTATCTTCCGCAAACATCAGAATTTTAGATGCACTGCCAGGATGCACCATATCAATGGCTTGCAGCAAGCGCAGGCCACGCCCGGATTTAATATTTCCAATCAAACGGATGAATTTATCTTCATGGTTTAATCGACTCATGTCCAGGGTTTGAATGTCATCGAGCTCATGACCCAGCAACTCGATGGCGCTTTCAAGGGCCAAATCCCCATCCAGTGTCCATTCTTCCACACTTTCCATGAACGTGACCACGCGGTAAATCATGGGATCCGCATACTCACTCCAATACTTTGCTGATGCTTCACGACTAAGATCTGGCATATTTTACTCGTTTTTTACGTGGCGTTGATTCGCACATTGCACATTGACCCGCTATTATCATATATTATGAGAGACAGAAGTCTAGGGTCATTTGATTTTAGGGGCATCAGCAGATGAAAAGCAAATCGGGATCAAAGAATAAGAAATTCATTCAGCGTGTTTTTAATCCCCGCGCATGGATTGATATTGATCGCGTGCGTGCCGGCCAACGCTATATTGCTGGGGTTTGCACGACTTATTTTGTTCCAAAAGAGACGAGCGCACCCAACGAGAGCTTTTCTGCAGCACAAAAAAGACTGCATTTGACTGATAAACAACTCATTGAGCAGAAAAATTCTTTGTTCCGGTTGAGCCTTCTCATGTTCATCATCGGTTGTCTGCTCTTTATTTATATGCTTCACAATCTTTTTTACGCCCACTTTCTCGCGGCCGGTTTAAGTATCGTGGTCTTGTTAATGGCGTTGGTTCTGGCCTTTCGATATCACTTTTGGTACTTTCAAATCAAACAACAAAAACTAGGCTGCACCCTGAAAGAGTGGTTTCACCAGGGCCTGATGGGCAAAACCGATGAATAAATTACTCTGGTGGATGCTGCTGGCAGGCTTAGCCCTGATTTTTTCCCCCTTGCAAGTCTTCGCAGAGGCCTCAACCACGGTTGGATTTACACCCCCGTCCACTGATTATTCCATGACATACCTTGAAAACCTCTTTGGCAGCGTCGATGGCGTTCTATATGGAACGGGCAGCCAAATGATGGGGGCTATTTTCAAAGTGTTTAACGGGGCCGTTTTGGCCTTGGGCGGCATTGTGATCACCTACACTCTGCTGGTGGGCACCATGAATACGGCCCAAGAGGGCAAGATGTTGGGCCAAAAATGGTCGTCCATTTGGGTTCCTATCCGATCAACCATTGGCTTGGCATTGCTGCTTCCAAAAGCATCCGGGTA
>CAMAYA010000192.1 GCA_945862275.1 Legionella genomosp. 1
CGCAGCGCTCAAGACCATGCAGAGTACCTAAATAGAGGAATGTTCCTGCGGACACCGCAATCAATATTGGATCTAGCAGCGTGTTGGTCTCTACCCCGTGTCCAAGGTACCAGCCGATAAAAATACCCAATGGGCTCATCAAGGCAAACACCAGAAAAAAGCGGATACTTTTTTTGGTCGTCAGGCTGCTTTTATTCAACTGCACTGCAATGGCAAAACTTTCAGCCCATTTGTGCGTGATAATGGCAAGAAACAGCATGATGACCAAGGAGTACTCTTGACTGAATCCCAAGGCCGTACCGAGCACCAGGGAATGAATGGATAACATGATCCAAGCGAGGATGGCGAAAGCAGGGTGGGCTGCGTCATGATGGTGATAGAGCTCTTTGCCCACATGTTCTAGCCATAAAAACAAGAGGAATATGCCGCCTGTGATAAGGTAAGCAAATGGGTAGTGGTAGCCTAGACGATGGAACATGGCGGTTGATTCAGGCAACATATGCAATAATGCAGCGCCCAGAAAGACGCCCGTGGCCAAAGTCTCGCCAATTGGGAAATCAAAATGTGCATCGTGTTGCAGGCGTTTTTTAAACGGATACCAGCCGGCCAGCAAGATGACGGCGAAAATACTGAGTGCGAAAAACAATTTTAACGTGGCCGTAGCCATACGGTGTAATCCTTATATAGAGTCGTCGTGGAGTATAGCAAGGGTCTCGGTTTGGCTCAATAAACGGACCCGTTCAATGTGGGATTGACTCCCTAAATCATCTAGAATGCGTCTGCACAAGCCTTTTTCTTGAGCAGTTTCGCGAATGCAAATCAAATCTATACAAAGTTTGCCATTCAGATAATGCAAATTCCAGGCTTGAATGCAGGGAAAATCGCGCTGCCATTTTTGTAACCATTTCCCTTCTAATGTTCTACGATTCGGTAAATGGAGCGATGGGGAACAGATTTCATCGTCTTCCGGATCAACATGAACCGTCACATCCTTGACACGGTCGAACTGATTCATTAAAGCGACGTGCACGTGTTGAGCGATAAAATGCCCCTCTGAGACGGATATGTTGGGTGATACGAGGATGTGTACATCAATAAAAACATCGCCCCCCATCATGCGTGTTCGCAATTGGTGAACTTTTTGAACGCCCTCAATGCGCTGGATGGACTGCTCAATTTCAGCCAATAAGGCGGGCTCTACCGCTGCGTCTACCAACTCTTTGATGCTATTGTAACCATAGCTCAATCCCATTTGGATGATCAAACTGCCCACGACAACGGCCGCTAGTGCATCAAACCCGACCCATCCAACCAAACTGCCGATTAATCCGACTAAAACCACGATTGATGAGGCGGCGTCCGATCGGTGATGCCAGGCGTTTGCAATGATTAAATCAGAATGAATGCGTTTGCCAATGTGGTGCGTGTAATGAAAGAGTGCTTCATTGGCTAAAATGGATAACGCGGCAATAGGCAGGGCAAAAAAGCCGGGCTTGTTGTGTTGATGGTGGATGATTTCGTCCAGTGAGTCCCAGGCAATGCCAAAGCCTGCGAGAATCAGCAGAAGAGCCAGCAAAAAGGTTGCGGCCGTTTCAATGCGTTTATGCCCATAAGGGTGTCCAGCATCCGCGTCTTGGCTGCCATATTTGGATGCGAATACGACCATCATGTCGGTTACTAAATCGGAAAATGAATGAAGTCCGTCGGCGACGAGTGCATGAGAATGGAAGGCAATCCCACCCACCAGTTTGATAATCCCTTGGAGAGCATTGACTGCGGCCCCGATCAGAGTGACTTTTTTCGCTTGATGATATCGGATGTCTTTTGTCATGCTCATGATCCTTCAGTGGGACTGGTAAGTTCTGAGCCAGTGGTGCTACACCCAGTGTTTTCAACGAGTTTAACATGCTATACACAGAGTTATCCACCGATTTTGTGGATAATAAATGCTGGCCACAATGAAGAAATAAAAGTAAAATATGCATTTTTTCAAGTCGTTACGAAAATATAAAGCCTTATTGGTCGATTTGATTAAATATGACTCTAAAAAGTTATGCACAACTCAATAGCCCACGTTTTGTACTGGATAATAAATATTAACCTTGTAGAAATGACTCAAACTCTCCCAGCCATCGCCTGGCGATTGTATGGGCGATTATGGGTTCGTCACGCGTCAGTTGTATTGCGGCAGCGGCTATGCTTTGCAACAACGCTTCATCGCGTGGTAATTGAGCGATTTTAAATTCGCGATAGCCCGTTTGGCGAGCGCCTAAGAAGTCGCCTGCACCGCGTAATTGCAAGTCTTTTTCGGCAATGATAAAACCGTCACTAGAGGAGCGCATGATTCGCAAGCGTTCATTGCCTTGTCTAGACAGGGGCGACTGATAGAGGAGGAGGCAGTGAGATTGAGTGCTACCTCGGCCTACGCGGCCACGCAATTGATGCAATTGAGACAAGCCTAAACGCTCGGCATTTTCAACGATCATGAGGCTGGCATTGGCAACGTCTACGCCGACTTCAATCACTGTGGTTGCGACTAAAACTTGAATTTCGCCCGATTTAAAGGCCGCCATGACCTTTTCTTTTTCCGATGACGCCATGCGTCCGTGCACCAAGCCCACGCGTATATTTGACAATAAGGCTTGCAATTGTTCGGCACTTTCGGTGGCGGCCATGCATTGTAATTTTTCCGACTCATCAATCAATGTGCACACCCAATAGGCTTGGCGGCCGCTGGCAACAGCTGCTTGTAACCGGCTGATAATGGATTCGCGTTTGTCTTGATTTAAAACCGCAGTTGTAACGGGGGTGCGTCCTGGGGGTAACTCATCAATGCTGGATACATCCAGGTGTGCGAATTGGGTCATGGCTAGTGTTCTGGGGATGGGGGTGGCAGTCATGAGGAGTTGATGCGGGGTGCAAGCGCCGTCCTGCCCCTTTTGTTGCAAGGATAAGCGTTGTTCAACACCAAACCGATGTTGTTCGTCAATGATCACAAGGCCTAGTCGCGCAAAGGATACGCTGTCTTGAAAGAGCGCGTGTGTGCCGATAATCAATTGGCATTCATGAGCGGCTAACGCGCTGAGTGTTTCACGCCGTGCACGTGCATTCATTTTCCCACTGAGTCGTTCGACTCTGATGCCTAATGGTGTAAACCAGCGT
>CAMAYA010000193.1 GCA_945862275.1 Legionella genomosp. 1
AATTTACGCCTTGCACGTTTCGCCAAAAATGTATTAGGCATTCGAATCGTGTATTATGTCAGTCCACAAATTTGGGCTTGGAAAGCCAATCGGATTCATGCGATTAAAGCGTGTGTGGACCACATGGCCGTGATTCTTCCTTTTGAAAAAAAATTGTATGAAGATGCTGGCGTTCCGGTTTCTTTTGTTGGTCATCCATTGGTGAATACGGTTATCCCTTGTGATGACATGCAAGCGATGAGGCAAATGTTAGGACTGCCGCAAGACAGGCGGATCATCGCCCTCTTGCCAGGAAGCCGCACACACGAAATAGAACGGCACATGCCCGTACTGCGAGACACAGCCAGCCGGTTATGCCATCAATTCGATGATTTGCATTTTGTAATTCCCATTGCCGGTACCATTGACCCGGCAAAAGTCAGGGCTTATTTTACCAGCACAGCCCTGCCGTATACGTTAATAAACGGCAAAGCCATTGAAACTGCGGCCTGCAGTGATTGCGTCGTGGTGGCGTCGGGCACAGCCTCGCTTGAATGCGCACTTCAAATCAAACCGATGTGTATTATTTACAAGGCGTCATGGCTTACCTATTTAGCTGCCTTTAAGCTCATTAAAGTAAACTATTTGGGCTTATGTAATCTATTAGAAAATGAAATGATTGTGCCAGAATTATTGCAGTACGATTGCAATGCGACTGAGTTAAGCTGCATTGTTGTCGATTTACTGGATAATGATGTGGTGAAACATCGTATGGAATCTCGCTTGAAGCGCCTCAAACAATCATTGTCTTCCGTTGAATCGGATTGCAGTATTGTAGCTCTGATTGAAAAAGAGATGAGTTTATAACGGTTTGTACAGACCAGCAGCCACCCTTCTCGCTCTGGAAAAAGGGTGGCCATTGAAACATTTGTCATGCACCAACGTGTTCCAAGCCTAGTCGAAGTTGCAGTAAATATAAAATCGCCTTTTTCTCGGAAGGGTTGACTTCATCTGACTGAACTAAATTCAGACAAAAATCAACGAATCCATTAAAGCTATCCTTTGCTTCAGGGTTTGCCGCTAGGTCATTCAACTGAGCTTGGTAGTCACTTTCTAATTTTATTGCCAACGTCTCCATCTGGGCTGGTTCAATCAATGGAACATCATCTAAGTTATTTAGCTCAACTATGCGGGCCGCCACTTTCTCTTTAACCGCTTCATTTACATCATCCCCCTCTTGAGGAGGCGTTGCGTTGTCTTGCACAGATGCCGCTCTCACATTGTTGTTGCTATTTTGTTGATCCCAATATTCTCGATCTCCCTGAAACGCTAACGTCGTTAGAAATAAGCCTACGTCAATGTTTCTTTCCACTAGCAGGTCTTTGTTTTTAAAATTAATCGTCCAGTCATTTTTAATTCTAAAAAAAGGCCGCGACATAACCGCGATAGGCGTATCTGTTAGTATGTCATACACGGTGAACGTGGTGCCCCAAAAATTCATCTCGGCGCGTGCTAACTTCACGTATTCTGGAGAGTAGATGGTAAAACTAGGCAGGAACGTAAAAAATTTTTCTTCAACCGATCCTAATTTATTTTCCTTGTCATCATAGACATCAAATTGTGCAGTAATCGCGAAAAATTTAGCTTTTGCCGTTGTCAGCAAGTGATTCGTATTATCATAAAAATCATATGTTAAAGGAAGTGATAAAATTCGTCGATACAAAGTGCCTAGTTTCTTCGTTTTCGTTTCAATATCAAAACTGGTGGTGTAGCTTACCCAATGTTGCGTTAGGTACAATTGGTTTGGAAGTTCATCTACAGTAAACGCATAGGAAGTGCTTAGAAGGCACGCCCAAATTAAACAACCGTATATCATCTTTTTCATTATGCACCCTATAATTTAACAACTTGATTAAATTATATCACATCTGCCTGGGTTGTGTCATTATTTTTTATGAATTTCGCAATTTGATGACACCGTCACCCACTTGCGGGTGACGGGATAAAGTCTTTTGTTTCGATATTTAACGTCGTTTAGCGCGTTTCAACATGCGTTGTCGATGCTTCACTTGCTTATCAGTCATTGTATTTTTTCTGTCTTTAAACGGGTTGTTGCTGTTTTTAAACTCCAGCTTCAACGGTGTCCCAACCAGGCCTAGCTCCGCGGTAAACGCATTCGCCAAATAACGCTTGTAACTGTCAGGCAATGAATCCACCTGATTGCCATGAATGACGACTATCGGTGGATTGTGGCCGCCGGTGTGGGCGTAACGTAGTTTAATGCGACGGCTGTTCACCAACGGTGGGGTGTGTTTGGTTGTCAATTCCAACAATATTCGGGTTAATTTTGGCGTGGAAAGCACTTGTACCGCCGACATATAGGCTTGCATGATGTCTTTAAATAAACCTCCAACGCCTGTGCCATGCAATGCTGATATAAATCGAATTTTTGCAAAATGGACAAAGTGCAATCTGCGGGTTAGCTCTGTTCGGACCTTCTCTTTATGATCTTCATCCAATCCATCCCATTTATTCACCGCAATGACAAGTGCTTTGCCCGACTCCACAATAAACCCTAATAAATGTAAATCTTGATCAGTCAGTCCTTCTGTCGCATCAATGAGCATGAGGCAAACGTGCGACTCTTTGATGGATTGCAACGTCTTAATAACGGAAAATTTCTCAATTTTTTCATCAACGCGCGCTCGCCGACGAACACCTGCCGTATCAATCAAGACATAATGCTGCTCATCCCGCTCAAACGGAATCGCAATGCTATCGCGCGTGGTGCCGGGAAGATCATAAACAACCACACGCTCTTCACCGAGAATTCGGTTCACAAGAGTTGACTTGCCCACATTTGGACGTCCTGCAAAACAAATTTTTACCGGGTTTCCTTCTGACGGGATATCTTCAACTGCCAGTTCATAGTGCTCGGTCACGTGTTTTAATAACGTCGGGGTGCCGCGCCCGTGCGTTGCAGAGACGGGATATATATCATTGAAACCTAATGATTGAAAATCAGCGCAAGCCACATCTTCATCCATGCCGTCTGTTTTGTTCACAACCAAATAAACAGGCTTGCTCATTTTTCGCAAACGCATGGCA
>CAMAYA010000194.1 GCA_945862275.1 Legionella genomosp. 1
TGATATTACTTGTTTTATATGTCTAATCGCGTTGCCTGAAGGCCTCTCTAATTTTATGTGGCATGTTCCAGGCAGTGCCGTAGGATTTCATTTCAAGCTCAGCTTCCGGATAGGCATGTAGTCCGGGGTATGATTTAATTAATTAACGTTCCCGCCCTTTTATGTTAAAATTCAAACCATTTATCCTCGTTACCACGGAATAAGCATGCCAGGCGATCACCGTCCTTTTGAAAAGCGCAAGCAAGATCACATTGAATTGGCTCTGATGGACGTGAATCAGGCCGATGAATGCAATGCATTTGATCGCATGACCTTAATGCATGAGGCATTGCCAGACCTTGATTTTGCTGATATCGACCAGGCCAGTACGCGCTTTGGCCGACAGGTGGCAAAGCCGTTTATAGTGGGTTCCATGACGGCAGGGCACCGCGATGCACAGGCCATTAATCGTCACCTGATGGCAGCGTGCGCACAAATGGGTTGGGCGATGGGCGTTGGTTCCCAGCGGCGTGAGTTAACCGATCAACATGCGGCAACTGCTTGGCAGCCCCTGCGACAAGATTTCGCTGATGTGTCTTTGTTTAGCAACATTGGGATTGCGCAACTCATTGCAACGCCGTTGTCTCAGATTCAAGGTTTAATCGATTCGTTGCAAGCGGATGCGCTGATTATTCATTGCAATCCTTTGCAAGAGTGCATTCAGCCCGAAGGCACGCCGGCCTTCAAGGGCTGCTGGCAAGCGTTGTCTGACTTGGTCAAGGCATTGCCATTGCCTGTTGTTGTAAAAGAAACAGGGTGTGGATTTTCTCAGCCTACATTGCGGCGCTTAAATGATATAGGCGTTTCTGCCGTGGATGTCAGTGGTTTAGGGGGCACGCATTGGGGGCGGATTGAGGGGCATCGCGCAGTGGATGAGCCGATGCGGCATCAAGCATCGGCTACGTTTCGCAATTGGGGTATTGATACCGTGCAAAGCGTGCATGCGGCGGCTTCATTCCCGTCAACGTTTGAAATTTGGGGCTCCGGTGGGGTGCGGAATGGCTTGGATGCAGCAAAATTATTCGCATTGGGCGCCTCGACCGTGAGCTTTGCCAAGCCGATGCTTCAAGCCGCTTTGCAATCAACCGAGCATGTTCTCGCTGTGATGGCATCCATTGAATATGAATTAAAAGTTGCCATGTTTTGCACAGGCAGCCGTGTACTAGCTGAACTAAAGGAGAAGGCATGTCTCTCGCGATAAATGCCGGTGAATTGTTTGTAGGTTTTTCTAAATTAACGCAAGCGGAGCGCTTTCAACGTCTGCAGGCCTTAGGCGCTTTGTCGTCGGATGATGTGAATTTTTTACGTCAAGGGGGCATTCAAGACTCGAATCTTGCCGACCAATTGATTGAAAACGTGATTGGTTATTTTCAGCTTCCATTAGGCGTTGCCACTCATTTTCGCATTGATGGCCGCGATTATGTTATTCCGATGGCTGTTGAAGAAACGTCCATCATTGCGGCCTTATCTAAAACCGCGAAATGGATAAAACAGCATGGTGAAATCACCACGCGTATTGATGGCCAATGCATCATTGGACAAATCCAATTGGCGAGTATCAATGATTTCGCGCGATTTGAGACGATATTTAACGCAAACAAACTATTTTTCATCGAAAAAGCCAACGAAGATGTGGCAGCGAACATGGTGCGACGGGGTGGCGGGGTGATGGATCTCCAGCTGCGCCGACTGGCTCGTCCGGATGGTGGCGAGATGGCCGTGATTCATTTGATGATGGACAGTTGTGATGCCATGGGTGCCAACATCATTAATCAGGTGCTGGAGTATTTAAAAGCGCCCTTGGAGCAATTGACCGGCGAACAGGTCACGATGTGTATTTTATCCAATTTGAACGATCGAAAACTCACCACAGCGACCATCTGCCTGCGCAATATCGACCCCGTTTTGGGTGAGCGATTGCAAGAAGCATCGCTGTTTGCAGAAATTGATCCTTACCGCGCTGCCACGCACAACAAGGGCGTTATGAATGGAATCGACCCCGTGCTGATAGCGACGGGGAATGATTGGCGCGCAGTTGAAGCGGGCGTGCACGCTTATGCGGCGCGTGGAGGGCGTTATCAAGCGATTACCCAATGGCGTTATCAGGATGGCACCCTAACCGGTCAACTCACAGCACCCATCACAGTGGGCACGGTAGGCGGGGTAACTGCCTTGCATCCAACCGCCAGCATGTGCCTTGGAATGCTAAAAATTAAATCAGCAAATGAATTGTCGCGCGTGGTTGCGGCAGTGGGGTTGGTGCAAAATTTAGGGGCCATTAAGGCGTTGTGCACCGAGGGCATTATTCAAGGGCACATGAAGCTGCATTTGGATAACCTATTGCTGGCGGCAGGGGCCACGGCAAAGGAAGCGCCGCTGTTGAAATCCCGGTTGCAAGCGTGGCTGGTGACGCATAAACGGGTGAGTTTAAGTCACGCCTGTGATTTGCTGGCTGAGATACGAGGGGCGTGCGTTTCCTCATGAAATGGTCTATTCCCGCTAAAACATTTTTTTTAGGTGAATATGCGGCCATCGCGGGTGCGCCAGCAATTGTATTGACGACCACGCCTTGTTTTGAAGTGACCTTGACCGATGAGCCCGGCTTGCAAGGGATTCACCCAGACTCGCCTGCGGGTCGGTTCTGGGCAGAACACGGATCGGTGGACCGGGGGTTATTGTGGCATGATCCCTATCATGGGCGTGGCGGCTTGGGCGCGTCCAGTGCGCAATGGCTTGGGGCGTATTTTGCCAGTATAAGCGCTCCATCAGATGGCACATCAATGCTGCAAGCTTATTTTGAATCAGCGTGGTTTGGCGTCGGTGTTCGTCCCAGTGGTTACGATGTTTTGGCGCAATCGCTGCAGGGGTGTGTTTATATCGATAAACATCAAGCACAGTCTTACGCTTGGCCCTTCCATGATTTGGTCTTTATCTTGGTTCACACCGGTAAGAAACTAGCCACTCACCAGCATTTACAAACATTGGCGTTACCCAGTCAGATTGAACCCTTGGCCAAACTCGTTGAATCAGGCAAATCAGCCT
>CAMAYA010000195.1 GCA_945862275.1 Legionella genomosp. 1
ATCATTTAAGGAGAAAATAATGATAAAAAAAGATGAGATACCAGCGGACAAACATACAACAGGCGAACATAAAAGTGCTGCGCGTTTTCTTAATCCTGATAAATTAGGTCGGATTATTCGTAAGCACTCGTTTAGACAAGAACCTAGCCACGAAGGCCTGTCAGATGAAGACCACGACTGCGATGATTTTGATAAAAATGAGTTGGATGCACGGTTCTGTTTACAACCTAACATTCCATCTGTTGATGTCGATAGTAGACGGTTTTTCGTTCGTGGCAGTAGCCAGGACCTGGAATTTCCTGATGAAATAGCCAGCTCTCATAATTCAGATAACCACTCTGAACAGGCAAACGATTCTGCTTACCATTGGTATTTAGAAATGTTCAATAGTCCTGAATTTCAAAAAGGGAATGCCGCATTGATAGTCGTTGGATTAATTGCAGTGGCATTGGGCACATGGATCCCAGGCGTTTTGGGCACGGTTGTGTTGGCATTTGGAATCACTGGCGTTGGTGTAGGCGCTGTTGGATTAGCAGGATCCTTAAATGGTTTCTTTAAGCCATCAGAATCCACTCGTCATGAGAACAACGAAACGCATATAGCAAGCCCGGCTTCAAGCTAGAATAAAACGTCCCTCCCCCACGATGTATTCGCGGGGAGGGACGTCTATAATATTGAGAAGCCTTATAAGAGATCTTCTTGAGTCAACCCTATCCCCTCCAGATGACCCCGCATTGCTTTCAGGGCTTCAACTTGAATCTGGCGAACGCGTTCCCGGGTGAGATTGATTTCTTTGCCCACTTCTTCAAGGGTTGTTTTTTCATACCCACGCAAACCAAACCGCCTAGCAATCACCTCTTGTTGATTATCCGTGAGTCTATCTAGGAATGATTCAATATGCATGCGCATGTCTTCATCGGTTAACTGTGTGGCCGGATTGATGCTGTTCTCATCGGCAATGGTGTCCAACAGAGACTTCCCTTCTTCATATCCCATGGGCACATCAACAGAGGTCACTTTATCATTCAGGCCTAATATTTTACGAACCTCTTCCAATGGCGCATCCAACATGTCAGCAATTTCTTCAGCAGAGGGTTCATGATCTAATTTTTGCGTTAATTGCCTAGCCGCACGCAAATAAATATTCAACTCTTTCACCACATGAATGGGCAAACGAATGGTGCGTGATTGATTCATAATGGCACGCTCAATGGTTTGCCGAATCCACCATGTTGCATAAGTGGAAAAACGAAAACCACGATCAGGGTCGAATTTTTGAACTGATCGCATCAGACCTATATTGCCTTCCTCAATTAAATCTAGCAATGGCAAACCCCGATTCAGGTATCGGCGAGAGATTTTAACAACCAGCCGTAAATTAGACTCGATCATTTTTTTTCGGCCCGCTTCATCCCCCTGCAAAGCCAGCCTTGAGTAATACACTTCTTCTTCAGCGGTCAATAAGGGTGAGAAACCTATCTCACTCAAATACAATTGCGTAGCATCCATGGCTTTCGTCAGGTGTTTTCCGTGCTTGAAGGTGGGAAATGCATGCTCATCACTAAAATCAGGCTCAATAACGACAGGCTCTTTATCGGTGTAATCCTCTAAATCCAGGATGATTTCTTCTTCAATCTCGATTTTTTCGTCTAATAGTCCATCATTTGAGCGCATTATATTACCTGTTCGTCGGGATATACTTTACGTTAAACCATCAACAGGATAAAAGCCATAGGGTTTATCGTCTTCCTTGCAAGTAATTTAACGGATTAACTGGTTTTCCTGCTTGTCTGATTTCAAAATGCACGCCAAAGAATCGCCGATCGACAACACCCATGTCTGCAATGACCTGACCTGCGTGAATCGTCTGCCCTTCAGATACCAAATTACGCGCATTGTTGCCATAGGCGGTTAAGAATTGGTTGTCATGTTTAATGATGATTAAATTCCCGTAGCCCGCGAGTCCACTGCCAGCATATGCCACCGTCCCATTGCTTGCCGCATAAATTTTATCGCCTTTAGCACCGGCAATATCTAACCCTTTCTTTCCCTGCGCTGGCACAAAATTGGCAACAATTTTACCATGAGCCGGCCATAACCAACGGCTTGTTCGCCACGACATCATGGGACGCGTGTATGTTGCTTGTGTTGCTGCTTGTTTTTGTGTGTAAGTTTGGGGTTTAACCCATGTTGGCCTATATGCCCTCGATTTGGGTTGTGGTGGGGTTGACTGATAGGCTGGCTGTATTCGAATGACTTGGCCCACACGAAGAGAGTAAGGGCTACGAATATGGTTGGCCTCGGCGAGCTCGCGATAATCTTTGTCGTAACGAAATGCAATGGCATACAGTGTATCCCCTCGAAAAACCACGTATTGTGTTGGACGAGCGTTAGCAGAACGCCAATTCAATTCAGTAACGGGCGCCAAGCCATCGCGTTGTCCGCAACCGGCCAAGCTGAACCATACCAGAGCCGTTACGGCGATTTTCGCGAATTTTATATCCATTCGTTTTAAAATACCCATTTCATCAAACAAAAAACCAGAGCAATAATCCCAATCATTACCCAACCAATCATATCGATATAACGACGCAATCGACTCTCGATCTGCTCGCCTGCAAAATATAACAAACCACACACTAAAAAGAAGCGCCCTCCTCGACCAATCACCGATCCTAGAACGAAGGGTAAAAAAGCCATGTGGAGCGCTCCTGCCGTTACCGTAAATACTTTATAAGGCAATGGGGTGAATCCAGCTGCAATCACAATCCACACCCCGTGCTGCAAAAACCAATGCTGCACCTGTTCATAACTCGCTGCATAGGACGATGCTAGAATGTATGGCTCAATGAACTCAATGCAATAAGCACCTATTAAATAACCAAACATGCCGCCTATCACTGAAAAAAGAGTGGCGATGAAGGCATAGTGCCACGATCGCCGCGGCGTGGCTAACCCCATGCTGATCAACATCACATCTGGAGGAATGGGGAACAATGAGGATTCAACAAACGAGATAGCGGCTAAGTA
>CAMAYA010000196.1 GCA_945862275.1 Legionella genomosp. 1
AATAGCATGGATCTTTTAGAAAAAGTGGTAGTCCTTGAAGACGATGCTTCTCAGTTTGGGTTTCGATGGGAAACTGCAGATCAAATCATGAAACAAATTCAAAGCGAGTGTGCGGAAATTAAAGAACATCTTGATGATGGATTGTCGCAGGCCAATCAAGCCGCATTGCAGGAAGAGATTGGCGATTTGCTGCATGCAGTATTTTCACTGTGTGTTTTTTGCAGATTTAGCCCAAGGGTCACACTGGCGCAATCGCTTCATAAATTTGAGCGACGCATGCGGGCCGTGAAGCTGATTGCAGAAGAGCGCCGCCTGACAACGCTCGAAGGGCTGCCGTTTGATGAGTTGATGCGGGTTTGGGACAAGGCCAAGTTGTTGGTCGGTTAACCTTGTTTATACAGTCCGATTAACTCGCTGCTATCCAGTATGTGGTTTTGCATGGCGTTTAGTATGTCCTGCTTGTTTACGCTGGAATTGACCGTTAATTTTGAATCCAGCGCATACAGTTTGAAAAAATAGTGATGGGTGCCACTCGGTGGACATGGGCCACCGTAACCTTGCTGATGCCAACTGTTTTTACCGCTAATGGCACCAGCCGGTGTTTGCGTTGCTTCATCAAGATGAGTCAGTATTGCAGGAATATTAAACAGCAACCAATGCACCCACGTACCCATGGGCGCATCGGGATCGTCCACGATTAATACATACGATTGTGTTCCTGCAGGCGCGCCGTGCCAGCTCAGTGCAGGTGAGATATTTTTGCCAGTGCACGTGTACTGTTTTGGTATCGATGCATTGTGAGTAAATTCAGGGCTTTCAAGTGACAAGCTCATTGCTATGCTCCTTATGCTGATCGTGCAAAAAATAATAACCAACCACACCATCCGTTTTGTAGTCATATCCATTTCCTCACATCAATCATTACCGAAACAGTATACCAATGACAATCGTACACGCTGCCAGGAATGTGATGGCCGAGGCGCAAAGATGAATCATGGCAACTTTTTCTGAGCTGCGCAATGCGTTACTGGCACGAGATAGCGATTCATCGACTTCCTTTTTAATACCCATGACCGCACTTTTTACTCCATCCTGTAACAGGTTCGCCATCGCTTCTTTGCTTGCTGACAGGGACGCATTTAATATGCGCTCTGACTGTTTTTTTGTTTCGTCATCCCAACGTAACGTAATGCCTTCCAATTCTTCTTTGTGTTGATGCAACATCGCTTGCTGCATTTTGGTGGAGTCGTCAATGAATTTTGCATTTATGGTTTGGGATATTAAAATGGGATCGTCGCAGTTAATCTCGACCCCGTGTTTGACCGCAATGTCTTTGATGAGCGCGTCTATTGAGTCGTCCATTAGATCACCACCGCTTTATCTAATTCACCGAACAACTGGTCACGAGTCATTTTCAGACGTTGGCGCGTCATGATGAAACGAGCAGGGGAGGGAATGGCTTCATCGAATGTCAACCTTTCCTGCAGCATATCACTCAAGTCACGACCAAATGTAGCCTCGTTGAGTTTAGGGATATTGATGATGGCCGATATGCGCTTTTTATTATCGTGATAGGTATTCATGCGTTCAAAAGTTTGCCCGGAATCCTCCACGGCTCCCCAATAGGGATTGAGCCAAACAATGAACAGAGCATTAGTTGGAGTCTGACTGATGAGTTGTGAACAACCATTGACCGTATCAATGAAGGCCTGCCCCCCAGTGATGATCGTGTGTATCACAAGCTGGTGCCCGCTGTTGGCAAGCACCCCAGGCGTTTGGTTGTGAATGAGGTAGTGTGACATTTGCGCGAATGTGCCAGGCCCATTGTCGATAATCAAATCATCATGAGAGGCTGGAATACGTTCCATTAAACGATCCAGGTTACACAGATTTGTTTCGTTACAGTCATCAATTTTGAATTGTTTCACGTTCAGTGCCTTATAACTGCTGAAGGTTGAACTCACCAAATCCGTGTCTATGCAAAGCGGTTTTTGGCCTTTGTGCATTTTGTACTGTGCAAGAATGGATGCAACGAATGACTTGCCAACACCACCTTTCCCATTCAAAACCATGTGAATTTTTGCCATTAAATTAAATCCTCTTTGTTCGGGGTTGGATTAAAGACGAATCCAGGAAGGCCATGGAGAAGTGGAGGGTTGGTTTGTTCTTCGACGGGCTGCTTGGGCTCGTTAGTCTGCTCTGGCTCAATCGAGACTGAATCGAGCGATGCTGGTTTTTTATTTTTTGGCGAGTCAGTACTGGAGAGAATCAAGCGGTTGACATACCCTCGAAACGCTTGGTAGCTGCAAGTGATTTTACCTTCCTCAAATAGCGTTTCCCATATGGTTTTAACAGGCCATCCATCATTCAGTGCGTGTTCCACATCAAGGCGCACTGCCAGAAATGCTGCTCTATTTGTTGCGCCGCGAACTGGGTTTTTAAGTCCTGTTCTCTCCGCTATTCGTGAAGACAATGTTTTGGTCATGGTATAACCTTATGTTGTTATCGTTGTTTAAGCATTGTCGCATACATTTTTAAGTATACCTAGCCACGCAATCGTTCATTTCCACGTTGTTTTAGATGCGTTTCTCCGTTTAATTACAAAAGAACGACCAAACAACATTACAGAGAAACAAAAAGAAACTGCGTTATTGAAAAAACAACGAACGAATTCAGATTAAGTTTGTTTTAACGTAATTTTTAGCGTTGTTTTAGGAGATTTTATTATTCAATTAATCATCTTTTAACATCTATAACAACAAAACATTTTTCTTGTAAGTCGTTTTATAACACCTGTCATGATGGCATCAAAAGGCGCTTAAAACAACATTTTGGAAACGTCTTTAGACATGTTATTATTGGTGTAACAACGCCTTACATCTGGGCAAGATAGGTGAAGTTAGCTAACCCGCAAGCGGGATATCTAACTTCACGTCCCTCATTCGCACCTACGGTGCTCAAACGGGTTCAAACTCCGCCGAGGGCAACGGCTGCCGCCGTTTTAAGCCAAAACAAAAAAGCAGGTGC